>JAYRUL010000032.1:0-24180 GCA_041919095.1 Rhodoferax sp.
TGTAGGCAGGTTTTTCATCAACCATGAACACTCCCTGAAGTTCGCTTTGACTCAATCTACTCCGATGCGCAGATTATGCCGACTGCTTGGCAGCTGCAACCTGGGCCGCGACTTCAGCCGCAAAGTCGTCCACCTTCTTTTCAATACCCTCGCCTACGACGTACAGGGTAAATCCCTTAACGGTCGTATTGGCAGCCTTGAGCATTTGCGCAACCGTTTGCTTGCCATCGGCCGCTTTCACAAACACTTGGTCTAGCAATGAGACTTCCTTCAAGTACTTTTGAACAGACCCTTCAATCATCTTGGCAACGATGTCTGCGGGCTTGCCCGACTCCGCAGCCTTTGCGGCCGCAACCGATCGCTCTTTCTCGATCAGGTCGGCCGGGACATCGGCACTGGTCAACGCCACGGGCTTCATGGCAGCAATGTGCATGGCAACGTCCTTGGCAGCAACTGAATCACCCGCGTATTCGACGACCACGCCGATACGGGTGCCGTGCAGGTAGGAAGCCAGCATAGAGCCACTGTCGAAACGCTTGAAACGACGGAAAGTCATGTTCTCACCGATCTTTCCGATCAGTCCTTTGCGTACTTCCTCCAAGGTTGGGCCAAAGCCATCCTGAGAGTACGCAAGTGCACCCAAGGCCCCCACATCTGCGGGGTTTTGCGTGACAACCAAAGACACCGCCGCATTGGCCAGTGCCAAAAAGCTGTCGTTCTTGGTAACGAAGTCGGTTTCACAATTCACTTCCAACAATGCGCCAACCGTGCCGTTAATACTGGCAGCCACCACGCCTTCAGCAGTGATGCGAGCAGCAGCCTTGCCGGCCTTGCTGCCGAGCTTGACGCGCAACAGTTCTTCGGCTTTGGCCATATCACCATCGGCCTCCGTCAATGCCTTTTTGCACTCCATCATGGGGGCGTCGGTCTTGCCACGCAGTTCAGCAACCATACTTGCGGTAATTGCAGCCATATTTCTCTCCGTAATCAATTCAATAGCTAGGTAGGCTAAAAAAAAGGGGGCACACAAAGCCCCCATTTTTGGGCAGGGGCGACTTAGGCAGCAGCCTCGCTCACTTCAACGAACTCATCATCACCCTCAGCGACGGCCTTCACAACGTCGTCGATGGCATTGGCACGACCCTCGAGGATGGCGTCAGCAATGCCGCGTGCATACAAGGTCACAGCCTTGGACGAGTCATCATTGCCAGGGATTACATAGTCCACACCTTCAGGCGAGTGATTGGAGTCCACCACGCCAATCAGGGGGATACCCAGCTTGCGCGCCTCTGCCACAGCAATCTTGTGGTAACCCACGTCGATGACAAAAATGGCGTCCGGCAAAGTGTTCATATCTTGAATACCGCCAATGTCTTTTTCCAACTTTTGCAGTTCACGAGCGAACATCAGTTGCTCTTTCTTGCTCATGCTGTCCAGGCCAGCTTCTTGCTGCGCCTTCATTTCCTTGAGACGCTTGATGGAAGTCTTGACAGTTTTGAAATTGGTCAACATGCCACCCAACCAACGCTGATCAACAAAAGGAACACCAGCGCGTTGCGCCTCAGCAGCCACAATCTCTCGCGCTTGACGCTTGGTTCCAACCATTAAGATGGTGCCGCGTTTTGCAACCAACTGCCGCACGAACTTTGCAGCCTCCTGGAACATCGGCAACGACTTTTCCAGGTTGATGATGTGAATCTTGTTACGATGGCCAAAGATATAGGGGGCCATCTTGGGATTCCAGAACCGGGTTTGATGCCCAAAGTGGACCCCGGCTTCCAGCATTTCACGCATTGTTACTGCCATACAAATACTCCAAAGGTTATGTCTAAAATCCAACCCATTGATCAATCACTGTGCAAAGCGTAATGACTGACACCTTGATCGGGCGGATTTGCGATTGAATTGCATACCCCGAAATCGAGGTAGCAAAGCCTGTCGAGTATATCATGTCAGCCATTTGAGACGCAGCCTACCCGTGCGTACAAGGAGAAGCACCTTGAAAATTAGGTTTTGGGGAGTCCGAGGTTCCATTGCTTCACCCGGACCGGCTACAGTTCGGTACGGAGGCAATACCACCTGTATCGAAATACGAACTGATGCCAACGAATTGCTGATTCTGGATGCAGGAACCGGTATTTTCCCGCTTTCCCAATCGCTGCTGTCTCAACTACCAGTAGCTGCCCATGTACTGATCTCCCACTCGCATTGGGATCACATTCAGGGCTTACCATTTTTTATCCCGAACTTCATACCTGGAAATAGTTTGCGGCTGTATGGAGCCTTTGATCCGGTGTCAGGCAAAGGCATTGAACAGGTAATGGCTGTTCAGTTGCAGTACAGCTACTTTCCCGTACGAGAAGCAGAAATCAAAGCGAGGATCGAGTATCAAACGCTGATCCCTGGCGAAACAGTACAGATTGGGTCGACCGCTGTTACTCCGTTCCTTCTGAACCATCCGGTCGTGAATTTCGGTTACCGGATTGAGAGTCATGGAAAATCTGTGTTCTTTACTGGCGATCATGAGCCACCGTACAACATTTACGACCCTAATGACCCGCAACATGCGGAATACCAGAGTTTCGTCGATGAAAAGAATGCCATGATCCGCGATGCCATTGCGGGCGTTGATGTTCTGATTGCCGACAGCTCCTACTCCGACGCAGAGTACGCCAGCAAGATTGGATGGGGACATGGAACATTTGGTTCGTGTATTCAACTGGCACAAGCGACAGGCGTAAAGACTCTTTTTTGCACGCACCATGAACCCACTCGCTCCGACGATGCATTGGAGTCGGTCTTTCATGCTGCGTTAAATACTCTCCCATCCGGCGGCCAGGGGCTAGATATTCGACTTGCCCGCGAAGGAGACTGCTACGAATTCTGAATGCATCATTGGTCAGACCCCATACCGGTTCGATCGCACACGCCCTCTTTTTCGAACGACGGAAATCCGTGCGATAGAAGCAACGTTTACTGCACTGCCAGGATCATTCGCGCTCATGCAACGCGCTGGCCTGGCTGTTGCGGACCTAGCATTGGCCGTTGCCCCGCATGCAAGAACGATCTGGATCGCTTGCGGCCCAGGCAACAATGGAGGAGATGGATTTGAGGCTGCTGCGCAACTCATCCGGCGAGGCAAGAGGGTCGTTATCACACAGTTGACACCGGGCGAGGAGTCTCCATGCGACGCTGCAATGGCATTGCAGCGTGCGCAGAACGCCGGTGTCGTCTTCTCAGACCAGCCCCCATCCCACGCTGACCTATGCATCGACGCTCTCTTCGGGATTGGCACTTTAAAGCCGTGGAGTGAACGATGCGCCCTTTGGATCACTGCCATGAACGCCGCTGGCTCGCCGACGCTGTCCGTAGACCTTCCCAGCGGGCTGGATGCCGACACAGGGTGTTGTGCGCCTTTGCATGTACGAGCTCAACACACATTGACGTTACTAACTCTGAAACCTGGTCTGTTTACCGCAGATGGCCGCGAGGCCAGCGGAAACATCTGGTTTAACAATCTGGGGGCTCAGCAACCGACTCAGGCCTGTGCGCATCTCAATCCCTTTCAGCCAACAACACCCAAAGCTCACAACTCCCACAAAGGAAGTTTCGGCGACGTTGCCATTGTTGGCGGTGCTACAAGCATGGAAGGTGCAGCTGTCCTTGCGGCACGTGGGGCACTCCACGCGGGCGCTGGTCGCGTATACGTTGCCCTGCTCCTTGCAGATCCCATGACGCATGATCCAGTTCAGCCCGAGCTAATGTTTCGCGACTTCACACGGCTGAATCTATCTGACTTGACAGTGGTTGCCGGATGCGGTGGAGGCACAGAAATCGAGAAAAGGCTGTCCGATGTGCTGCAATACGCTTCCAAACTCGTTCTGGATGCCGATGGCATCAACGCAATTGCTTCTCAACCGCCGTTGCAGGCTTTGCTAAAAATCAGAGAGCCAAACAGCACGGTTCTCACGCCCCACCCTCTCGAGGCAGCACGACTCTTGAACGTTTCCAGCAGCCGAGTTCAATCGCATCGATTGAGCGCAGCGCAGTCTCTGGCCGAGCAGTATTCGTGCGTGGTGGCACTGAAAGGCTCTGGGACTGTCATTGCTGCACCTGGGAAGGTGCCCCACATCAATCCCACTGGCAATGGATGTCTAGCAAGCGCGGGAACAGGCGATGTGTTGGCCGGCATGATCGGCGCCCATCTCGCGCAAGGGCAGTCGGCTTTTGAAGCGAGTTGTCTCAGCGTTTTCCGACATGGAGCAATTGCAGATGGCTGGGCTAGCATGGGCAGTTTTACCGCTCAGAGTCTAATCAGCCGCGCTTCTTAGATCGGTTTACACCTTCCGAGGGACGGACCCGTGTTGATTGGGCACTGCTGCGCGCTTTCTTAACGTTGGTGTTCTTGTCCTTGCGTCCAACAGCTCCGATTGATGACTTCACATTGGGTTTGCGCGCTGAAGTAGCCTGCTTGCATATATCAACCTTGGAATTTGCGTCTACTGGCCCACGCATCAATGCCCCCGCATCCGGCACCAATCGGAAGTCAATTCTGCGGCCATCCAAATCGACCCGGCTCACCTGTATACGAACACGTGTACCAATGGCGTACCGAATTCCCGTTCTTTCCCCACGCAATTCCTGCCGCGCCTCATCGAATCGAAAATACTCTCCTCCCAGTTCCGTAATATGCACCAGGCCTTCAACATACAGTTCATCCAACGTGACGAATACACCAAAGGTTGTGGCAGCCGTCACGACCCCGCTGTACTCTTCGCCCAAATGCTCTTTCATGTACTTGCATTTCAGCCACGCTTCGACATCTCGACTCGCCTCATCGGCCCTGCGTTCATTGGCACTGCAATGCAATCCCGCCGCTTGCCACGCCAACTGATCAACGTGCGGACGCCTATTGCTCTTGGTGCTCACTGCGGTCGCATCGCGCTGAGTCTGCAAACGACGTGACAATTTCGCCTGCGCTTCACCAGGTGTCGGCAACTTTGGCAACTGATACGACTCACCTTTGAGCAGGGCTTTGATAACCCGATGCACCAACAAATCTGGATAGCGCCGAATCGGGCTCGTGAAATGGGTATATGCCTGGTACGCCAGGCCAAAATGCCCACTGTTGATAGGCGTATAGATGGCTTGCTGCATGGAACGCAGCAACATTGCGTGAATCTGTTGCGCATCAGGGCGATCCTTGGTCGCCTCGGCAATTGCCTGGAACTCACCTGGAGACGGGTCGTCGCTAACCGACAAGGGAACGCCCATGGCTTTCAGGTAGCCTTGAAGTATTTCCTTCTTTTCTGGTGTTGGCCCCTCGTGCACCCGAAACAAACCCACATGCTTGCTGCGCAATACGAAATCTGCGCTGCAGACATTCGCAGCAAGCATGGCTTCTTCGATCACCCGATGTGCGACATTGCGCACCCTTGGCACAATCTTCTCAATACGCCCATTTTCATCACAAACAATCTGGGTTTCGGTCGTCTCAAAATCGACTGCGCCACGTCGCCGCCGTGATGTCGCAAGTGCTTGGTACACCCCATGCAAATGCAGCAGATCGTCGACGCGCTCTTTACGACGTAGTGCCTCCGGACCACGCGTGTTGCCCAAGACGGCCGCAACCTCTGTGTAAGTGAAACGGGCATGGCTCCACATAACGGCTGGATAGAACTGGTAAGCGGTCACGTCGCCTTCCTGCGTCACAAACATGTCGCATACCATGCACAACCGGTCCACTTCGGGATTCAGTGAACACAAACCATTGGACAACTTTTCTGGCAGCATTGGTATGACACGCCGTGGGAAATAGACACTGGTGGCTCGGTCATAGGCATCGACATCGATCGCAGCGCCATTCTCAACATAGTGACTGACGTCGGCAATCGCAACCAATAGCCGCCAACCTTTGATTGCAGACTTGCCACGCCCGCGTACCGCGGGCTCACAGTAAACGGCATCATCGAAATCACGGGCATCCTCGCCATCAATCGTTACGAGCGGCACATCACGCAGGTCAATACGATCCATCAGATCGTTGGCACCCACTTTATCGGCCAACGCTCGTGCTTGTGCCAGACACGCCTGCGAGAACTCATGCGGAACGCTGTACTTGCGCACGGCTATTTCGATCTCCATTCCGGGGTCATCGACTTCACCCAAGACTTCTTTGATTCGCCCGACCGGCTGTCCGAACAATGCCGGGGGACCAACCAGTTCGACAACGACCACCTGACCAGGTCTTGCAACGCTGGTTGCGCCTTTGGGTATCAACACATCCTGGCCATAACGCTTATCTTCCGGCGCCACGATCCACACGCCGCTCTCCTGTAAAAGGCGTCCAATAATGGGGCCATTGGAGCGCTCCAAGATTTCAAGCACGCGGCCTTCAGGTCGACCTTTGCGATCCGAACGCACGATTCGAACCTTCACGCGGTCACGGTGTAGCACGGCACGCATTTCATTGGGCGGCAAGTAAATATCTCCTGCTCCGTCTTCACGAATTACGAAACCATGGCCGTCCCGGTGTCCTTGCACGACACCTTCAATCTCTTCCAACAACGCGCTGGATTGGCTGATTTTGCTGATATAATTCTCTCTTTCCTGAGATGCCCAGATGGCGGAATTGGTAGACGCACTAGTTTCAGGTACTAGCGCTGAGAGGCGTGGAGGTTCGAGTCCTCTTCTGGGCACCAATGTTACACGGAGAGCCGCAGCTATTTAGTCAGTAGCCGCGGCTTTTTATTTGCAGTTTGCATTCCAGTATTTAAACTGGCAGTGCAACCAGATCATGCCCTTCCGTGCCCACAATACGTACCTTAGTAAACTCGCCAACTTTCAAGGTCTTGCTGATCTTTTCTGGAGGAAGTAAGCGAACCACTCCATCCACCTCCGGTGCGTCGGCATAGGTACGCCCCACACCGCCTTTCCTCCCCAGTCCCGGAGCAGAGTCAACGATGACTTTCATGGTCAATCCAAGCCGCCTCTGCAACTTGGCATTTGATACCGCCTCAGCTACCTCCATGAATCGCGCACGCCGCTCTTCGCGAACCTGAGTTGGCACCATACCAGGCAAGTTGTTTGCCTGAGCTCCTTTGACCGGGCTGTATGCAAAACATCCCGCATGCTCAATATCCGCTTCGCGCACAAAGTCCAGCAAGTGCTCAAACTCTTGCTCGGTTTCGCCCGGAAACCCTGCAATGAAAGTACTGCGCACGACCAAGTCCGGACAGTCGGCACGCCACTTTTGCAGACGCTCTAAATTTCGTTCACCGCTGGCGGGGCGTTTCATTCGGTGCAGGACATCAGGATGGCTGTGTTGGAAAGGAACATCCAAGTAGGGCAAGATCAGCCCTGAAGCCATCAACGGCACCAGTTCATCGACACTTGGATAGGGGTACACATAATGCAGCCGGACCCAGGCACCATAGGGCTCTGCCAGTGCACCGAGCGACTGCGCCAATTCGAGCAATCGCGTCTTGACAGGCTTTCCATCCCAAAAACCGATGCGGTATTTCAGGTCCACGCCGTAGGCCGATGTATCTTGACTAATGATCAACAGCTCTCGCACACCACCGTCTAACAACGCCTTGGCCTCAGTCAACACATCTCCAACGGGGCGCGAGACCAGATCACCGCGCATGGAAGGGATGATGCAAAACGTACAGCGATGATTGCACCCCTCGCTAATCTTCAAGTACGCATAGTGCCGAGGCGTGAGCTTGATGCCAGCAGATCCGAACGCATTTGGCACCAAATCGAAGAAAGGCTCGTGGGGTTTAGGCAGATGCTGGTGCACCGCATCCATCACCTCTTGCGTCGCATGCGGCCCCGTCACAGCCAACACCTTGGGATGGATTTGCCGAACCAGGTTGCTGCCGTCGTCACTCGATTTGGCGCCTAGACAGCCCGTGACTATCACACGCCCGTTTTCCGACAGCGCCTCACCAATCGTATCCAGGCTTTCTTTAATTGCATCGTCTATGAACCCACAGGTGTTGACAATGACCAAGTCGGCGCCTTCAAAGGTCTTGGATGTCTGGTAGCCCTCCGCGCTCAGTTGCGTCAGGATCAACTCCGAATCGGTAAGGGCCTTGGCGCACCCAAGACTTGCAAATCCGATCATGGGAGTCGTGGATGCAGGAACTATCGCGTCACTCATTGTTTATTTCGTCAGGAACAGGGCTGTCGGGCCACCGTGAAAGTTGCACTAGCGTTTGATTCCAAAGCTTCCAAGCAACTGTTCGGTTTGTTTTTGCATCTGCTCTTGCATTTGCTGGAATAAGTTGTTACTCATGGCGCCCTGAACCAGGGGTGCCTGCAAATCCATCAGGGTCTGGATATTCTTTTCCAAATAACCACCCAAAAGACCTTGCATGGCGTGACCGTAGAAGCGAATGATGTTGGCCAGCACTGGAGCCGTAAACATGGGCGAGCCCCCAGCCTCTTCTTCCAGAATAATCTGCAGCAAGATGCTACGGGTGATGTCCTCACCGGTCTTGGCATCACGAACCACACAGGGCTCGTTATCCATGACCAACTGCTTGATCTCCGACAGCGTCACATAGCTCGAAGTATCGGTGTCATAGAGCCGCCGATTGGGGTACTTCTTGATTACGCGCTCCCGCTGCTTACGGTCGTTGGATTTGTTTTGCATGTCGAATTCGCTTGGCGTCCTTGCAAGGGTATTGCAGTGCAGCACATTCTAGAGAGTGCACTGAAACCCTCGCCCATGGAATACCCTAGGCACGCCATGCAACAAAAATGCCCTTACTCCAGAGGAGCAAGGGCATGCATTGGTAGGCGCGATTGGACTCGAACCAACGACCCCCACCATGTCAAGGTGGTGCTCTAACCAGCTGAGCTACGCGCCTACAGTATTCGAGAAGCGAGATTGTAGCAGCTATTTTTTGGACTAATCTTTCCCTCAAACCCGTTGTTCTAGTCAACAAGGGGGCAATCTCGGTCTTGCATGCTGCGCCTATTCGACCAGAAAAGTGGTCCTAAATCTCAAACTTCACCCCCTGCGCAAGCGGCAGTGCGTTCGAGTAATTCACAGTATTCGTCGCACGACGCATATACGAACGCCACGCATCCGAACCCGATTCACGCCCACCGCCGGTCTGTTTTTCGCCACCGAAAGCCCCACCAATTTCGGCACCCGATGTCCCGATGTTGACATTCGCAATTCCGCAATCAGAACCGACGGCAGAAAGAAACAATTCCGCTTCACGAACATCGTTTGTGAATATCGCCGATGACAAGCCCTGCGGCACCGCGTTGTTCAGCGCAATCGCCTCATTCAGATCACGGTAACGCATGGCATACAAGATGGGCGCAAATGTTTCATGGCAGACAACCGCGGACTGTCCAGGCATTTCAACTAATGCAGGTTGCACGTAGTATGCATCGGGGAAGCGTTCCTGGAGCAGCCGCATACCCCCCTGAACAACGCCGCCCTCTCTCTGCGCTTGCGCCAATGCGGACTGCATCGCCTCAAATGCTTGGGCATCAATCAGTGGGCCAACCAGCGTACCCTCCTCCAGCGGCGACCCAACGCGCAAGCTGGTGTACGCCCCGCGCAACCGGGTGAGCAAAGCGTCGGCAACATCGACATGCACGATCAAACGTCGAGCCGTCGTGCAACGTTGGCCAGCGGTTCCGACCGCCGCAAATGCCACGGCTCGAAGTGCAAGATCAAGATCCGCCGAAGGTGCAACAATGATGGCATTGTTCCCACCCAGTTCGAGAAGACTGCGACCAAAGCGGGCCGCTACTCGCGGCCCAATCATCTGACCCATGCGGGAACTGCCCGTAGCCGAAACCAAAGCTACACGAATATCGTCGACCAGTGCTTGCCCAACCTCTGCACTTCCTTGCACCAGTTGGGATAGTCCTACTGGCGCTTCACTGCCAAATCGGCGACAAGCACTCTGCATAAGAGCCTGAACGGCCACCGCGCACAACGGGGTCTTCTCGGAAGGCTTCCACAGTACCGGGTCACCACAAACCAGTGCGAGCGTAGCGTTCCATCCCCACACTGCCACCGGAAAATTGAAAGCGGTAATGATGCCCGTCACCCCAAGAGGATGCCAAGTTTCCATCATACGATGGCCGGGCCGTTCACTGGCAATGGTCAGGCCATGAAGCTGGCGCGACAGGCCTACAGCAAAGTCGCAGATGTCAATCATTTCCTGGACTTCACCGAGACCTTCCGACAAAACCTTCCCCGCCTCCAGCGCAACCAACGCACCCAGGGCCTGCTTGTGTGTACGCAACTCCTCTCCCAGCAATCGCACCAACTCACCGCGTCTTGGTGCCGGCACTGCGCGCCACGCTAAAAAAGCATCCTGCGCCCGACCAATAGCGGTCGCGACCTCTGACAACGGTGTTGTTGCAATGCCCCCCAGAAGCGCGCCATCTATCGGCGAACGCACTGCGATATCGCCCGTGGCATATGCCTCTCCGGGAACTCCCAAACGGGATAGCAATTCGGAAACGGATGAAGTCGAAACAGACATGGTGGACTCCTTAACCAATGGACTCGACCTGACGCAGTTGCTGATACGCGCGGCCAAAGCGGTTGGCCAGAAAAGCCGGCAACTCTACCTGCTCTTGTCGAATAAATCCGGCGCGTGGCAGATGTCCTTCACGGAACAGGTCAACAGCCGCGCAAATGCCAGCTGCCGTGGTGATCTGAATGGCACTCATGGGTGCGGTTTCACTTCGATCCGCAAAGATTTTTCTGGCAAAGACTTCTTGAACCAACTGACCGTCACGCTCGCCGCTCACGGTTACAAAAACCAACACCACATCTTGCATCGTCAATGGCACAGATTTCCGCAGGATTTCCTTGAGGTTATCCTGATCATGTTGCATCCCCAGCTCCTGCAACAACATTTTCATAATGTCACGATGGCCTGGATAGCGCACCGTCTTGTAATCCAAGGTATTCACGCGTCCAGCCAGCGTTTCACAAAGAGTGCCCAAGCCTCCCGACGTGTTGAAGGCCTCGTACTCCGTGCCATCGAGTGAGAAGTGCTCCAAACCTTCCAGCGGCAAGACTTCAATGCGCTCGCCATCACGGATGGCCTCACAGGGATGGCAATACTCATTAATCAAGCCGTCCACGCTCCAGGTCAAGTTGTACTTCAAAGAGTTCGTGGGAAATGCGGGCAACGCACCCACCCGCATCTTCACTTCATGCAAGCGGCTGAACTTCTTGCTGAGGTGGTGCGCCACGATACCAATGAAACCAGGTGCTAGACCACACTGCGGCATGAATGCTGTCTTCGCACCCTCGGCCATGCGCATGATGGCACGTGTGGCACTCACATCCTCGGTCAGGTCGAAATAGTGACAGCCCGCATGGAGCGCTTGCGTTGCGGCCATCGTAGCCAAATGGTACGGCAGTGCATTGATGACCGCCTCATGACCCTGCAGTGCACTGCGTAAGGCGCTGGCATCTGTTGTGTCAATGCCCAATGTTTTGACCTCCAAATGCCTCAACTTACCCAGCGCCTCTGCGCTGCGATCAATCACGGTAACTTCGTAATCCCCGGTACCTGACAGCCAGTCGGCAATGGTCTGGCCAATGTGCCCAGCGCCCAACAACGCAATACGCATAGTGATCTCCTAGAAATGGTTTGGTGATTGGCAGAAGTCTAGGCCCAAATTCCGTCATAGCGCATCGTCATGTTGACGTAATGAACTATTTTTATGACACTATGACATTGCAACTTATTGATTCGACCTAAACGCCATGGAGAACACACTCGACGATCTGGACCGTCGTCTACTTGCACTGATGCAAGCCAACGCCCGTGCTCCAGCCGCAGAATTGGCCCGCAAGCTCGGTACGGCACGAACAACGGTTTTGGCGCGCATTGCACGCCTGGAGCGTAACCAAGTGATTGCAGGCTACACCGTTCGGCTAGGCCGCGATGTCCGAGATCGTGGACTGCAAGCGTTTGTAGGCATTACGGTACAGCCAAAGGCGGGACGCGACGTAGTGCGCCAGCTCGAATGCATGCCCGAAGTGCGTCAGCTGTGCGCAGTTAGCGGCGAGTTCGACTATGTGCTGCTTCTCCAAGCAGCTTCTGCATTGCGTCTGAACACCTTGCTGGACGAAATCGGAAATTTCGATGGCGTAGTCAAGACCACAACGTCTGTCGCCCTCGAATGGAAGGTTGATCGTCTCTAATCCTCATACATAGTCTGCAGTGGACTGGCATAATTGACGTTTACGTAAACGTCAATTACCCCCATTCAAAAAGGAGCAGAACATGGAAGTTGCAGGCAAAGTCGTAATCGTGACTGGTGGAGCCTCGGGCCTTGGTGAAGGCGCAGCTCGTCTGCTCGCGAGCAAAGGCGCAAAAGTTGTCGTCGCAGATATGCAAGTAGACAAGGGCGAAGCGGTTGCCAAGGACATTGGCGGAGCTTTTGTTCGGTGCGATGTCAGCCAAGAAAGTGACGGACAAGCCGTCGTCTCCCGCGCGATCTCTATGGGTAAGTTGGTTGGGTTGGTCAATTGCGCAGGTATTGCACCAGCCGAAAAGACCATCGGTAAAAACGGGGCGCACAGCCTCGCTGTCTTTAGCAAGACAGTAACCGTCAACCTGATCGGCAGCTTCAACATGATCCGTATTGCCGCTGAGGCCATGTGCAAGAATGATCCGGAAGCAACGGGGGAGCGCGGCGTATTGGTCTCAACCGCTTCGATTGCCGCATTCGATGGGCAGATAGGGCAAGCCGCCTACAGTGCTTCGAAAGGTGGCGTGGTCGGTATGACCTTGCCTATCGCTCGAGATCTGGCGCGCAATGGAATTCGCAACATGACCATCGCCCCTGGCATTTTTGGGACCCCCATGCTATTTGGAATGCCCAAAGAAGTTCAGGACGCGTTGGCCGCCGGCGTGCCGTTCCCATCTCGCTTAGGCACACCACTCGACTACGCCAAGTTGGTACTGCATATTTTTGAAAACGACATGCTCAACGGTGAAGTCATCCGTTTGGATGGTGCCATCCGACTTGCTCCACGCTGAAGACGCTGTATCAAACACCGAAACCATCGTCTGCGGAAATGACAGCGCCATTGATGAAATGGCTCTGATCCGAAGAAAGCATCACCAGCAACGCATCCAAATCCGTGGGATTTCCGACGCGTCTTCTGGGCAGCATTCGGATTAATTTTTGACCCGCTTCGGTCTGCCAATGGCGATGGTTGATTTCTGTGTCGATATAGCCAGGGCAAATGGCATTCACGTTGATGCCAAATCGCCCCCACTCTTGCGCCATCGCTTTGGTCATCTGAACAACAGCTGCCTTACTCATGCAGTAGACCCCAATTTGGGGCAACACCCGCAAACCAGCTACCGATGCGATGTTGATAATTCTTCCACCGGTATACGTGCCCGGTGCTGCCCCGGTTGCACGCGCCAACATACGCTTTCCTACTTCTTGCGCAACAAAGAATGCGCCTTTGACATTCGTGTTAAAGACGTAGTCAAAATCCTCTGGCGCAACATCTTGAAGTCGCTGTGTGGTACTGACCCCCGAGTTGTTCACAAGAATATCAATGGATCCAACTTCTGTTTCAGCATGTGCGATTGCCGACTTGATGGAATCGTGGTCGTTCACGTCCAGCTCAATGACATGGGCATCCCCACCAGCACCCTCAATCTCAGCGCGCAACGTCTTGAGCCTGTCTATTCGGCGACTTGCCAAAACGACCGCCGCCCCCGCAACCGCCAGGGTCCTAGCAAACTGTGCACCCAGCCCACTGGATGCTCCTGTAACGAAGGCCACGCGACCCGATAGATCAATGTTGTAAGACATTTAGAGAACCTCCACGAATTTAAAAAAGAACGACCGTGCTTTTACAAAAAGTGCCGCATACAATATTTCTCGGTAACTCTACCGCCGCAGTTGCTGTGGCCTTGTGTCACTGACTTCCATTATTGAACGAGACATACCATGACCCACGAAGAAATTCTTGCCCAGTTTGGCCCACGTGAAGCGATGGAGTACGACGTCGTCATTGTGGGTGGCGGACCTGGCGGCCTGTCTTGCGCCATTCGGCTCAAGCAATTGGCGACCCAACAAGGTAAAGACATTTCTGTGGTCGTCCTCGAAAAAGGCTCGGAGCCGGGTGCCCATATTTTGTCGGGCGCGATCATGGACCCGCGCGCGCTGACAGAACTGATACCCGACTGGAAGGAAAAAGGGGCCCCACTCAACCAACCCGTGACGGACGATGCCTGGAGTTTCTTGGGTGAAAAGTCTGCTTTTCGCACACCGAATTTTCTCCTTCCAGAATTCGCTCACAACGACGGCAACTACGTGATCAGCCTTGGCGCGGTAACGCGCTGGTTGGCAGAGCAAGCAGAAGCAGTGGGCGTGGAGATTTTTCCCGGTTTTGCCGCAGCAGAGGTGCTTTATAGCGCGGATGGTGCCGTTCGTGGAGTGGCAACCGGAAACCTGGGCATCGGCAAAGACGGCAACCCCGGCGACGGTTTCCAACTTGGCATGGAATTGCTGGGGAAGTACACCATCTTTGCCGAAGGTGCGCGAGGACACCTGGGCAAGCAACTCATCGCGAAGTTCAAGCTGGACGAAGGCAAAGACCCACAAACCTACGGAATCGGAATAAAGGAAGTTTGGGAGATCGATCCCGCGCGCCATTCCCCCGGCTTTGTGATGCACACAGCCGGATGGCCGATGGAGAGTGACACCTACGGTGGCGCGTTTTTGTACCACCTGGATGGCAACAAAATCGCGATGGGTTTTGTGACCGGACTGAACTACGCCAACCCCTACTTGAGCCCCTTTGAAGAGTTCCAGCGCTGGAAAACCCATCCCAATATTCGCTACTACCTGCAAAACGACAAGGGTGAAGTCACCGCCAAACGGCTGGGCTATGGAGCCCGCGCCATTACCGCAGGCGGCTTGCAGTCTCTGCCTAAAACCGTATTCCCGGGCGGTGCACTGGTCGGATGCGATGCTGGCTATCTCAACGTGGCGCGCATCAAAGGCAGCCATGCTGCCATCAAGACAGGCATGCTGGCCGCAGACGCTGCCTTCGATGCACTGGATTCAGGCCGCCAGCATGACGAATTGACTGCGTATCCGTTGGCATTTCGGAGCAGCTGGCTCTACGAAGAGCTCTACAAGACCCGCAATTTCAAATCGTGGTTTAAGTATGGGCTCACGGTGGCGACGATGATGAATGGCTTCGAGCAGTTTGTGCTTCAGGGCAATGTGCCGTGGACCTTGCGCCGTGATAAGCCTGACCACGCCTATCTCAAGCCTGCATCCGAATGCAAACCCATCGTGTATCCCAAGCCCGACGGCAAAATCACCTTTGATCGGCTCTCCAGCGTGTTCATCAGCAACACCAACCACGAGGAAAACCAACCCGCACACCTGACCCTCAAGGACGCCTCAACCCCGGTCTCGGTCAACCTCGCCAAGTATGCCGGGCTGGAAGGTCGTTACTGCCCGGCGGGGGTCTACGAGTACGTGAAGTCGGACAACGGCACCGACCGTCTGCAGATCAACGCCCAGAACTGCCTGCATTGCAAGACGTGCGACATCAAGGATCCCAGCCAGAACATTGTGTGGGTGACACCCGAAGGCGGTGGCGGCCCCAACTACGCTGGCATGTGATGTAGCGCAAGCCGGCCGCAAGGTGCCGCCGTTACACTTGGAGAGCACGGGTTGTGCTGCATAGTCAGCACAACCGCCCTCATCGACAAGGAGTTTGCATGTTTCCTGAATACCGTGACCTGATTACCCAGCTCAAGACCAGCGACCACCACTTCAGCCGCTTGTTTGACCAGCACAATGCCATGGACCAGAAAATCAAGAACATGGAGTCGCACATCGAAGCCGGTACCCACGAGGAAATCGAAAACCTCAAGAAGGAAAAGCTCTTGCTCAAGGACCAGGTGTACGCGATCCTGAAAAAGGCCTCCGCGACAGCCTGAAGCCCGTTAGAATTCGGTCTCGGTCAGGAGAGAGTCCGTCACAACACGGGCCGCCGAAGGCGCAGGAGGGCTGATTGCAGCGCTCTGAACGCTCAGGCAAAAGGACTGACCAGCGTTGCGCGCCGCGTGTGCGCAGCGACAACCCACTGGAGAGTGGTTACGCGGCGGCACTGAACGCTGCAGTAACCCACCGAAGGAGCAAACCGCAGTCTGCGCATTCCGCGTGCACGCAGGCCCGGCGAATCTCTCAGGTACCAAGGACAGGGGGCAGCCTCCCGGCACCATTTGGCGCCGTGAGATTCAGGTTGCCCTGCATACCACCGTGTGTGCACTTTTCAAAGAGAAGCCCATGTCCGCTGACCAAACCCTGTTGACCACACCGCTCAACGCATTGCACATCGAGCTTGGTGCGCGCATGGTGCCCTTTGCCGGTTACTCCATGCCGGTGCAGTACCCCGCAGGGCTCATGGCTGAGCACCACCACACGCGCAATGCCGCCGGTCTTTTCGACGTGTCGCACATGGGCCAGCTGCGCCTGGTCGGCCCCGACGCCGCAGCCGCGTTCGAGACCCTGATGCCGGTGGACGTGATCGACCTGCCCGTGGGCAAGCAGCGCTACGGCCTGCTGACCACCGAGGATGGCGGCATCATCGACGACCTGATGTTCTTCAACAAGGGCAACAGCGAGCTCTTCGTCATCGTCAACGGCGCCTGCAAGGTCGGCGACATCGCCCACATCCAGGCCCAGATCGGCACACGCTGCCAGGTCATTCCCCTGCCCGAAATGGCGCTGCTGGCGCTGCAAGGCCCGCAGGCCGTCACCGCCTTGTCGCGCCTGGCGCCCGGCGTGGAAAAGCTGGTATTCATGACCGGTGACAACTTCACCGTGGATACCGGCAGCCAGAAGATCGACGTATTCCTGACCCGCAGCGGCTACACCGGTGAAGACGGCTTCGAGATCTCCGTGCACGAATCCCAAGCCGACGCCCTGGCCCGCGCCCTGCTGGCCCAGCCCGAAGTCAAGCCCATCGGCTTAGGTGCTCGCAACTCGCTGCGCCTGGAAGCCGGCCTGTGCCTGTACGGCAACGACATCGACACCACCACCACCCCGGTGGAGGCCAGCCTCCTGTGGGCCATGCAGAAGGTGCGCCGCGTCGGTGGCGCCCGCGAAGGTGGCTTCCCAGGTGCTACAAAAATACTAGCTGCTCTCGCAGATTCCACGGGGTCTGGAGCCCAAAAAGGCACTAGAAAACGCGTAGGGCTGGTGGCCCAAGAGCGCATTCCCGTGCGCGAACACACCGAGCTGCAAGACGGCGCTGGCAACCGAATCGGCGAAGTCACCAGCGGCCTGCTCGGCCCCACCATCAACCAATGCGTAGCCATGGGCTACGTGGACAGCGCCTTCAGCGCGCTGGGCAGCAAGGTCGTGGCCATCGTGCGCGGCAAGCCCGTCCCCATGGTCGTAAGCGCTATGCCCTTCGTCCCCAACCGCTACTACCGCGGCTAAGCACTCTGCCCAATCCGCCAAACGGGCGCTACAGTTGCCGTCGGCGCAAACTTGCCACCGATTTGAATTCTTTACTTGTTGACCAGGAGCACTGCATGAACATCAAATTCACCCCCGACCACGAATGGCTGGTCATTGAAGGCGACATCGCCACCGTGGGCATCACCCAGCACGCGCAAGACGCCCTGGGCGACGTGGTGTTCGTGGACCTGCCCGAAGTCGGCAAGACCCTGGCCGCCAAGGACGTGGCCGGTGTGGTCGAGTCCGTGAAGGCTGCTGCCGACGTCTACATGCCCGTGGGCGGCGAAGTGCTGGCTGTGAACGAAGACCTGCGCGCCGACCCCTCGCTGGCCAACAGCGACCCCATGGGCGCGGGCTGGTTTTTCAAGGTCAAGCTGTCCAACCCGGCTGAGCTGGACGGCCTGATGGACGAGACCAGCTACAAGGCCTACGAAGCGAGCTAACCCCCACTGCTACGCCGCTGCACGGGTCGCTGCCCCCCGAGGGAGCCCATTTTTCCTTCGGGGCGGACCGCCAAGCGGCTCCGAAGCTGGGGTGGCCCGTCGCAAAATGACCCGCTTTCTCTTTGCCCTTCCCTGTTTTTCGAGTTCCACCATGTCCGCCAACGCCACACCCTCCACCAGTCTCGCCAGCCTGGAAAACTCCAGCGAATTCATTGCCCGCCACATCGGTTTTGATGCGGACGAGGAGAAAACCATGCTCGCCGCCGTGGGTTGCGCGACCCGTGCGGAACTGATCGACGGCGTGGTGCCGCGCGCCATCGCCCGTGCCGACCGCATGGCGATTCCGGAAGCGATCACCGAAGCGGCTGCGCTGGCCGAACTCAAGGCCCTGGCGGGCAAGAACAAGATTTTCAAGAGCTTCATCGGCCAGGGCTACTACGGCACCCACACCCCCGGCGTGATCCTGCGCAACATCCTGGAAAACCCCGCCTGGTACACCGCCTACACGCCCTACCAGGCCGAAATCTCGCAGGGCCGCATGGAAGCCCTCATCAACTTCCAGACCCTGGTGTGTGACCTGACCGGCATGCCCATTGCCAACGCCTCCATGCTCGACGAAGCCACGGCCGCCGCCGAGGCCATGACCCTGGCCAAGCGCAGCGTCAAGGCCAAGGGCAGCGTATTGATCGTGGGCGGCGACTGCCATCCGCAAACCATCGAGGTCGTCCAAACCCGGGCCGCCACGATGGGTATCGAAGTGCGCGTCGTGCGCTCCAGCGATGCCTGGCACGCCGCCATTGCGGGCGACGACTACTTTGCCGCGCTCAACCAATACCCCGGCTCCAGCGGCTGGCTGGCCGACTGGCAAGCCGATGCCAACCAGATCCATGCCAAAGGCGCGGCCCTGATCCTGGCAACCGACCTGCTCGCCCTGACCCTGCTCAAGTCCCCCGGCGAAATGGGTGCTGACATTGCCATCGGCTCCACCCAGCGCTTGGGCATGCCCATGGGCAATGGTGGCCCGCACGCCGCCTTCATGGCCTGCCGCGACGAATACAAGCGCTCCATGCCGGGGCGCCTGGTGGGCGTGAGCGTGGACAGCCACGGCAACCCGGCCTACCGCCTGGCCCTGCAGACCCGCGAACAGCACATCCGCCGCGAGAAGGCCACCTCCAACATCTGCACCGCGCAGGTGCTGCCGGCGGTGATTGCCAGCATGTACGCCGTGTACCACGGCCCCCAAGGTTTGAAGCGCATGGCCCAGCGCGTGGCCACCTACACCGCCATCCTGGCCCAGGGCCTGCGCCAACTGGGCTTTGCCCCGCTGCACGGCACGGCCTTCGACACACTGTGCATCCCCACCGCAGACGCTACAAAAACCATAGCTGCTCACGCATTGTCGGCGGGGGCTAACCTGCGAATTGTTCGTGAAAACACGATTTGCGTATCGCTCGACGAAACCACCACCCGCGACGACTTGGCGCTGGTCTGGTCCTTCTTCGCCAAAGACGGCCAAGCCCTGCCCACGGTGGACGCACTCGCCGCCACCGCCCCGGCGCTCATTCCCGAAGGCCTCCTGCGCAGCAGCGCCTACCTGACCCACCCGGTGTTCAACACCCACCACTCCGAGACCGCCATGCTGCGCTACATCCGCGCATTGAGCGACAAGGACCTGGCGCTGGACCGCAGCATGATTCCGCTGGGCTCCTGCACCATGAAGCTCAATGCCACCAGCGAGATGATGCCCATCACCTGGCCCGAGTTTGCCAACATCCACCCCTTCTGCCCAGCCGACCAGCGCCAGGGCTATGCGCTCTTGGACCAGCAACTGCGCGACTGGCTGTGCGCCGCCACCGGCTACGCGGGCGTGAGCCTGCAGCCCAATGCGGGCAGCCAGGGTGAATACGCGGGCTTGCTGGCCATCAAGGGCTGGCACGAGAGCCGGGGCGAAGGCCACCGCACCATCTGCCTCATCCCCAGCAGCGCGCACGGCACCAACCCCGCCAGCGCCCAGATGGCGGGCATGCAGGTGGTGGTGACCAAGTGCGATGCCAACGGCAACGTGGACATGGCCGACCTGCTAGCCGCCTGCGAAAAGCACAGTGCCAACCTGGCCTGCGTGATGATCACCTACCCCAGCACGCACGGCGTGTTCGAAACCACGGTGAAGGATCTGTGCGCGCTGGTGCATCGCCACGGCGGGCGCGTGTATGTGGACGGCGCCAACATGAACGCCCTGGTGGGCGTGGCCGCGCCGGGCGAGTTCGGCGGCGACGTGAGCCACCTGAACCTGCACAAGACCTTCTGCATTCCCCACGGCGGTGGCGGCCCCGGCGTCGGCCCCGTGTGCGTGGTCAAAGACCTGGTGCCTTTCCTGCCGGGCCATGCAACAGCGGCTGCGATGGGCGCGCTTGAGCCAGCGCCGGGCCGCCCCAAGCTGGCGAACGCCCCCTCGGGGGGCAGCGAACCCAACACAGTGGGGAGCGTGGGGGCAGTCAGTGCCGCACCGCTGGGCAATGCCGCCGTATTACCCATCAGCTGGATGTACATCCGCATGATGGGTGCCGAAGGCCTGAAGCAAGCCACCGAAGCGGCCATTTTGGCGGCCAACTACATCAGCACCCGCCTCAAGGACCACTACCCCACGCTCTACGCCAGCGAAAACGGCCACGTGGCGCACGAGTGCATCCTGGATCTGCGCGGCTTCAAGGACACGTGCGGCGTCATGGCCGAAGACGTGGCCAAGCGCCTGATGGACTACGGCTTCCACGCGCCCACCCTGTCCTTCCCCGTGCCCAACACGCTCATGGTGGAGCCCACCGAGAGCGAGCCGCTGGCCGAGCTGGACCGCTTCATCGACGCCATGATCGCCATCCGTGGCGAGATTGCCCAGGTGGAAAGTGGTGCCATGCCCCAGGAGGGCAATGCGCTCAAGAACGCCCCCCATACGGCGGCCAGCGTGGTGGCCGGTGAATGGCCGCACCCCTACAGCCGCGAGCAGGCCGCATTTCCCGTGGCCAGCCTCAAAGCTGGGAAGTACTGGCCCAGCGTGGGCCGTGTGGACAACGTCTACGGCGACCGCAACCTGTTCTGCAGCTGCGTGCCGGTGAGCGAACTGGCCTAGGAGACAGTGAAGATTCAGGGGTGGGGCATGGCCTTGCATGCCGCCCTACCCGCCGCCATGGGAGCGCGTCTCCTGGTGCGGCACCGCATCGGGAGAGACTGGGCTGAAACGCCCGGCGCCGAAGGAGCAACCACCCCGGAAACTCTCAGGCAAAAGGACCGCTGCGGTAAGGCCCCGACGTGGGGCACAGGCACTCTGAAGAGCGGCCGGGATTGGTTCCCCGGCTCACCGCAGGAGCAAGCGCCCACCGCAAGGCGAGCGTGAATCTCTCAGGTCTCAAAACAGAGGGGGTCGCAGCGTGTGCATGGTGCCTACGCAGCGACCTTTTCGTTTTGGACCGCATCAATAGAGAGTTCACCATGCAACACATCGCCGTCATCGGCGCCGGTATTACCGGCGTCACCTCCGCCTACGCCCTGGCCCAGCAGGGTTTCCAGGTCACCCTCATCGACAAGAACCGCTACGCCGGGATGGAAACGTCCTATGCCAATGGCGGGCAGCTTTCGGCCTCGAACGCTGAGGTGTGGAACCACCCCAGCACCCTGCTCAAGGGCCTGAAGTGGATGTTCACGCCCGACGCCCCGCTCTTGATGAACCCGCTGCCCACCTGGCACAAGCTGAGCTGGATGACCGAGTTCGTGGCCGCCCTCCCCCGCTACCACGACAACACCATCGCCACCACGAAGCTGGCCATCGAGGCACGAGCGCACCTGTTTGCCTGGGCCCAGGCAGAAGGCATCGACTTCAAGCACGAGAAGCGCGGCATCCTGCACATCTACCGCGACAAAAATGGCTTTGACCACGCCGCCAAGGTCACCCAGCTGCTGGCCCATGGCGGGTTGGAGCGCCGCGCCGTCACGCCCGACGAGATGCGCGCCATCGAGCCCACGCTGGCCGGGCAGTACTACGGCGGGTTTTACACCGAGAGCGACTCCACGGGCGACATCCACCTCTTCACCCATGGCTTGTCCCAAGCCTGTGAACGCCTGGGCGTGCGCTTTCTGCGCGGCACCCAGGTGCTGCAGGCCCAGGCCGATGGCCGCACCAGCACGCTGCTGCTGCAAGGCGAAGAAGGCACGCAGCAGCCCGCGCAGTTCGACGCCGTGGTGGTGTGCGCCGGTGTCTGGGGCCGCAGCCTCGCCGCCCAACTGGGCGACCGGCTCAACATCTACCCGGTCAAGGGCTATTCCATCACGGTCGATCTGCAGGACGAAGCCAGCCAGAACGCAGCGCCCTGGGTCAGCCTGCTGGACGATGAAACCAAGCTCGTCACCAGCCGCCTGGGTAAAGACCGTTTCCGCGTGGCCGGCACCGCCGAATTCAACGGCATGAACCAAAACATCCGCGCCGACCGCATCCGCCCCCTCACGCAGTGGGTCAACCAGTGCTTCCCCGGTGTGTCCACCCGCCGCGTCGAGCCCTGGGCTGGGTTGCGCCCCATGCTGCCCACCATGATGCCGCGCGTGGGCCAAGGCCGCCGTGCCAATGTGTTCTACAACACTGGCCACGGCCATCTGGGCTGGACGCTGTCGGCCATCACCGCCCACCAGATCGCCGCGCAGGTGCAGCAGCACTTTGCAAAGCGCGCGCCTGCGGTGACACTTGCACTACAGGCATAAGCCAACCATAACAACGAGGAACCCCATGGCAGTTTCCGTATTCGACCTTTTCAAGATCGGCATTGGCCCCAGCAGCTCGCACACCGTGGGCCCCATGCGGGCGGCGCGGCTGTTTGCGTTGCGCCTGGAAGCCGAAGGCGTGCTGACGCA
This sequence comes from Rhodoferax sp., assembly GCA_041919095.1. Taxonomy (GTDB): domain Bacteria; phylum Pseudomonadota; class Gammaproteobacteria; order Burkholderiales; family Burkholderiaceae_C; genus Allorhodoferax. The sequence continues at coordinate 22,857 of JAYRUL010000032.1, forward strand.
AACCGCCACGGTGCGCTGCTGGCTGCATGGCTCACTGGGGGCCACCGGCAAGGGCCACGGCAGCGACACGGCCGTGCTGTTGGGCCTGATGGGACATGAGCCCGACACGGTGGAGGTGGAGCTCATTGCCGGTTACCTGGCCGATGTGCGCGCGCACAAGCACCTGACGCTGCCCGGTGGACACACCATTGCCTTCAACGAGAAGGAAGACCTGCTGTTCATGCGTGCGGCCCTGCCCTTCCACGCCAACGGCATGCGCCTGGTGGCGCTGGATGCGGCGGGTGCCACCCTGTGCGAGCGCACCTACTACTCGGTGGGGGGTGGCTTCATCGTCACCGACGAGGTAGCCGCCGACGGCGCGCGCCAGAAGGTGATTGCGCCCGACGCCACCGTACTGCCCATGCCCTTTACCACCGGCGAGCAGTTGCTGGCCCAATGCCGGGCCCGGCGCATGTCCATCGCCCAGGTCATGCGCCGCAACGAGCAGCATTGGCGCAGCGACGGTGAGATTGACGCCGGGCTGGAACGCATCTGGCAGGTGATGCAGGCCTGCGTAGCCCGTGGCTGCGCTTCTGAGGGGGTACTGCCGGGCGGCTTCAAGGTCAAACGCCGTGCCAAGGCCCTGCGCGATGCACTCACCGCCAAGCCCGAAGAAGCCCTGCGCGACCCGCTGCAGGTGCTGGACTGGGTCAACCTCTACGCCCTGGCCGTAAACGAGGAAAACGCCGCCGGCGGGCGCGTGGTGACGGCCCCCACCAACGGCGCGGCCGGCATCATTCCCGCCGTGCTGCACTACTACAGCAAGTTTGTGCCACAAGCCACGGCGCAGGGCGTGCACGACTTTCTGCTCACGGCGGCGGCCATCGGCATCCTGTACAAGGAAAACGCCAGCATCAGCGGGGCCGAGGTGGGCTGCCAGGGCGAAGTGGGCGTGGCCTGTTCCATGGCGGCCGGTGCCCTGTGCGCGGTGCTGGGCGGCACGCCCGAACAGGTGGAGAACGCCGCCGAAATCGGCATGGAGCACCACCTGGGCCTCACCTGCGACCCGGTGGGGGGGCTGGTGCAGATTCCGTGCATCGAGCGCAACGCCATTGCCTCGGTGAAAGCCATCAACGCCGCACGCATGGCGCTGCGTGGTGACGGTAGCCACTTCGTGAGCCTGGACAAGGTCATCAAGACCATGCGCGACACCGGCGCGGACATGAAGACCAAGTACAAGGAAACCGCACGCGGGGGGCTGGCGGTGAATATTGTGGAGTGCTGACTCAACCCATCAGCGTGGTTAGCCCATACAGCGTCTACCGCGCAATGGCCCATGCTACAA
>JAYRUL010000033.1:0-23980 GCA_041919095.1 Rhodoferax sp.
ACCGAGGCCCAGCGTGTGCAGGCGCTGGTTGCGGCCGACCAGGCCCCCAAGGAATGTCTGCAGGTCGGGCCGTTTGACGATGCCCAACTGGCCACGGTGCGCGATGCCCTGGGCGCAGCCCTGCCCAGCGAGGCTTGGTCGGTTGAAACCGTGCCCATTACCGCCCGCTGGATTGTGTACATGGGCAAGTTTGCCAATGCCGAGGCCTTGGCCAAGAAGCGCGCCGAACTGACTGCGCTGCAGTTGTCACCCCAAGTCGTGCAGAACGCAACGCTGGAGCCCGGTTTGTCCCTGGGCGGGTTCGACACCCAAGCCGGTGCCAACAACGAACTGGCCCGTTTGCAGCAGCGTGGGGTGCGCACGGCGCGGGTGGTACAGGAACGTGCCGAGTCGCAAGGTTACGTCGTCAAGTTGCCTGCACTGCGCGCCGAGTGGAAAACCCGGCTCGCCGAAATCAAGCCCGTATGGGTGGGCAAGCCCTTGCGCGCCTGCCAGTAAAGCCCGAACTCAAGGCGCGGCGCCTGCCGTGACGACGTCCGACTGGGTAAAGCGTACGGTAAAGCAGGCACCCGGCGGGCTTTGTCCGGGACGGGCATCTTCCACCATGACCGTGGCCTGGTGCTGCCGAGCAATTTCCAGCACGATGGGTAGCCCCAGTCCGGAGCCATCGGCTTCGGTGCCCAGCGCCCGGTAGAACGGTTGGAACACCAGCTCGCGCTCGGCTGCGGGAATGCCCGGGCCGGAATCTTCCACCTGCAGCACCACCGCCTTGCTGAAGCGGTCTTTGAGGATGCGCACCGTGACGATGCCGGGTTTGTCCACATGCGAAGGGGTGTAGTTGACCGCGTTGTCCACCAGATTGCGGATCATTTCCTTGAGCAAGGTCGGATTGCCGAGCAAGGTAAGGCCTTCACCGTCGGGTTGCTCGCCCTCGTAGCCCAGGTCCAGCGATTTGTCCATGGCACGCGGCAGGCTGTCGCGAATCACTTCCAGCGTCAACTGGACCAGGTTGCAGGGCACATGGGTCATGACGGCGCTGCTGCTTTCCGCGCGGGCCATGGCCAGGAGCTGGTTGACGGTGTGGGTGGCCCGGATGCTGGAGCGGCCAATTTGCCGCAGCGACAGTTTGAGTTCCTCGGCGCTGGCACCCTCGCGCTGAGCCAGGTCCGCCTGCATGCGCAAGCCCGCCAGTGGGGTCTTGAGCTGGTGGGCGGCGTCGGCCAGGAAGCGTTTTTGGGTGGCAATGGAGTCTTTGAGGCGTTCGAGCAAATCGTTGACCGACGCCACCAGTGGAGCCACCTCCAAGGGAACGGCGGTGGCATCCAGCGGGCTGAGATCATCCGGACTGCGGGCGCGGATGCGCTCTTCCAGCCGATTCAACGGTTTGATCGCCTGCACCAGTGCCAGCCACACCAGCAGTACCGCCAGCGGCAGAATGACAAACTGCGGCAGCATCACGCCCTTGACGATTTCGGTGGCCAGCACCGAACGCTTGTCCATGGTTTCGGCGACCTGTACCAACGCCGGCCTGGAGCCGGGCAAGTCCAACCGAACCCAGGTGTAGGCCACCTTGATAGCCGAGCCGCGAAACTCGACATCGCGCATCAGGATTTCGCCGGTGATGACCTTGTCGTCCTCCGACGGAGCGGGTAGGCCGCGTTCGCCGCTGAGGAACTCGCCGTTGCTACCCAATACCTGGTAGTAGACCGTGTCGGTGTCGTCCGCACGCAGCAACTCGCGCGCGGGTAGTGGCAACGTGAACTGGGCCTTGCCGTTGGCAATGGAGATGAGCTGGGCTAATGCACCCACGTTGTATTCCAGGGAGCGGTCAAATGGCTTGCCGGCAATGCCTTGTGCCACCAGCCAGGTCAACACCAGGCTCACCGGCCACAGCAGCAGCAAAGGCGTTAGCATCCAGTCCAGGATCTCGCCGAAGAGCGAACGCTGCTCGCGCTGGAAGATTTTCACCCGCGTGGTCCTAAGTGCCGGAAAAAGTGGTCAAAACCGGGTCAAAGCCACGTGGAATATGCGCAAGCAGCTATGAAAAACATAGTAGCTGCATCAAGAAGGAATCTTTTCCAGGCAGTAGCCCAGGCCGCGTACCGTGGCGATGCGGATCGGACCTTTTTCGATCTTCTTGCGCAGGCGGTGGATATAGACCTCGATGGCATTGTTGCTGACCTCTTCGCCCCATTCGCACAGGCGCTCCACCAGCTGGTCCTTGCTGACCAGGCGCCCGGCACGCTGCAGCAACACTTCCAAGAGGCCCAATTCCCGCGCCGACAGTTCCACCATCTTGCCGTCAATCGTGGCCACCCGCCCGGCCTGGTCATAGACCAGCGGGCCGTGCTTGATGGTGGCCGTAGTGGCCCCCATGCCGCGGCGCACCAAGGCGCGCACCCGGGCCTCCAGTTCCTGCAGGGAGAAGGGCTTGGCCATGTAATCGTCCGCCCCATAGTCCAGCCCCTTGACCCGTTCGTCCACGCTGTCGGCGGCGGTCAGGATGAGCACGGGCAGGGAGGAGCCCCGACCGCGCAGCTTGCGCAGCACTTCCAATCCGTGCATCTTGGGCAGTCCCAGGTCCAGGATGAGCAAGTCAAACTCGGTGTTGGTCATGAGGGCGGCGTCGGCCTCGGTGCCGCTGGCCACATGATCCACCGCCGCGCCGGCACCGCGCAGGGCGCGCAGCAGGCCATCGGCCAACACCTGGTCATCTTCTGCAATCAATATCCGCATGGATGTCTCCTCGAGGCGAACCGGGCCGCATCGGACGGCGGCCATTTTGCGTCCATTCTAGGCGGCACAGGGACAGAGCATGCTCAATGGGCGGCGTAGGCTTCCAGGCCCAGTGCCATCACGGTGGCTACCTCCGTTCCTACCGCGGCCTGCAGCTCGCTGTGCGCTTGCAGGGTGGCACCCTGGTAGGCGGCCAGCCAGGCCAGGCCGACTTCCGTAAAGCGCACCGTGCGGGCGCGCGCATCGTGCGGATCGGACGTGCGCGTAACCATGCCCCAGGCTTCGCACTGGCGGACCAAGGAGCCCATGGCCTGCTTGCTCATACCCGCCTGTTGGGCCAATTCGGTCAGCCGGGCTCCCTGCGGTGGCAGGTGGCGCGTGATGTGGATGTGGGCCGCGCCCACCTGGGCCCGTGCCACCAGGTTGGACAGGCCTAGCGGCAGACCCGGATCCTGTGCCATGAGCTCGCCCACGCGCGCGTCGAAGCGCTCCAAGGCGAGGCGCAGCCAGTAGCCCATGGGGCTGTGGCGCCAGGCTGCCGAGGCGGTGGAGGAATGGGGCATACGCAAATAGTAAATCAAACTGACTAAAAAAAGTGTTTTCTGAAATTCACGGCGGTACTAAACTACTGGTTACGTATCCAGCCTGTGATTAAAAACATCCATCTGGAAACCCATCACCGATTTCATCCACAGGAGATTTTCATGGACGCACCCGTCAAGACCGCCGCCCCCAACAGCGAAAAGGCCCGCGCCTTGCAAGCCGCGCTGGCCCAGATCGAAAAGCAGTTTGGCAAGGGCACCATCATGCGCCTGGGCGAGGGCGAGGTTATTGAGGACATCCAGGTCGTCTCCACCGGCTCGCTGGGGCTGGACATTGCACTGGGGGTGGGTGGCTTGCCACGCGGGCGGGTGATCGAAATCTACGGTCCGGAGTCCTCGGGCAAGACCACCTTGACGCTGCAGGTCATCGCCCAGATGCAAAAGCAAGGTGGCACCTGCGCTTTCGTCGACGCCGAGCACGCGCTGGACGTGCAGTACGCCCAAAAACTCGGCGTGAACCTGCAAGACCTGCTGATTTCCCAACCCGACACGGGCGAGCAGGCCTTGGAGATCGTCGACAGTTTGGTGCGCTCTGGCGCGGTGGACCTCATCATCGTGGACTCGGTGGCGGCCCTGACGCCCAAGGCCGAGTTGGAGGGCGAAATGGGTGACAGCCTGCCAGGTCTGCAGGCGCGCCTGATGAGCCAGGCCCTGCGCAAGCTTACCGCCCACATCAAAAAGACCAACTGCATGGTCATCTTCATCAACCAGATCCGCATGAAGATCGGCGTGATGTTCGGCAGCCCCGAAACCACCACCGGCGGCAATGCGCTCAAGTTCTATGCCTCGGTGCGCCTGGACATCCGCCGCACCGGCACCATCAAAAAGGGCGAAGAGGCCATCGGCAACGAAACCAAGGTCAAGGTGGTCAAGAACAAGGTCAGCCCGCCGTTCAAGACGGCCGAGTTCGACATCCTGTTCGGCGAAGGCATCAGCCGCGAGGGCGAGATCATTGACATGGGTGTCAGCGCCAATATCCTGGACAAGTCCGGTGCCTGGTACGCCTACAACGGTGAAAAAATCGGCCAAGGCCGGGACAACGCCCGTGAGTTCCTGCGTGAGAACGCCGATCTGGCGGTGGAAATTGAGAACAAGGTCCGCGCCCACCTGGGTATCCCGTTGCTACCGGTGGCTGCAGAGCCCGAGGTAAAAGCCAAAAATTCAAGTAAAAAGAGCGACTAGACCTCGTCCGCATTGCGTAAGCAGCTATCAACAATATAGCAAATCGGGAAATGCACGAAACCACACCCCGCAACTCCAGGCCGGGCCCAAGCTTGACCGCCCGCGCGCTGCGCCTACTGAGCAGCCGGGAGCATTCACGGGCCGAGCTCGAACGCAAGCTCCTGCCCCATGCCAGCGATGTTGACAGCCTGGCGCAGATGCTCGATGCGCTGCAGACCAAGGGCTTTATCAGCGAAGCGCGGGTGGCGGAGTCGGTGTTGCACCGGCGCGCTGCCAAGCTGGGCGCCGCTCGTGTCAAGCAAGAATTGCTGGCCAAAGGGTTGGATGGCGTCACCGTCGCTGCCGCCATGGAGCGCCTTCGTACAACCGAGCTGGAGCGTGCCCGCGCCGTCTGGCGCAAGAAGTTCGCTCAGCCGCCCCAGGACGCCACCGAGCGCGCCAAGCAGATGCGATTTTTGGCGAGTCGGGGGTTTGAGGGGGATGTCATCCGGCGCGTGGTGCAGGGGGTAGACGGGGTGTAGCGGCTTACAACCCCAGCATTAGCTGCAGGTTCTGCACCGCCGCCCCCGACGCGCCCTTGCCCAGATTGTCAAAACGGGCCACCAGCACCGCCTGCCCGACGGCGTCATTGCCGAACACGCTCAGCTCCATCTGGTTGGTGTTGTTCAAGGCGGTAGGCTCCAGACGTCCACCCGTTGCGGGCGGCACGACGCGCACCCACTGGCTGTCGGCGTAGTGCGCGCGTAGGGCATCCTCGATCTGCTGGGTTTTGGTGACGCCGTGCATCAGGTCAAACTGCACGCCGATGTGGTCAATCATGCCGGCGTAGTAGTTAGCCACAGCGGGAACAAAAATGGGCCGACGGGTCAGTCCGCTGTACTGCTGCAACTCGGGTAGGTGCTTGTGCGCCAGACCCAGACCGTACACCTCCAGTGCAGGCGCCGTCTTGGTTGCTTCGAAAGCTTCGATCATCTGCCGTCCGCCGCCCGAGTAGCCCGAATAGCCGGTCAGCACGATCGGGTAGTCCTTGGGCAAAAGGCCCGCATCCACCAGCGGCCGCAAGAGTGCAATGCCGCCCGTGGGATAGCAGCCGGGGTTGGTCACGCGCCGCGCCTGCGCCACGACCTGTGCATGGCCGGGCGTCAGTTCGGGAAAGCCGTACACCCAACCGGGTGCGGTGCGGTGCGCCGTGGAGGCGTCCACGATTTTGGGCCCGACGCCGTCGTTGGCTTGCGTCAACTCGTCAATCATGGCAACCGACTCGATTGCGGCATCATCGTGCAGGCACAGCACCACCAAATCCGCTTGTGCCATCAGAGCGCGCTTGGCCTGGCGGTCCTTGCGCAGTTCGGGGGCAATGCTGAGCAACTGCACGCCGGGCATGGTCTGCAGACGCTCCCGAATTTGAAGGCCAGTGGTGCCGGCTTCGCCGTCGATAAAAATGGATTTCATAGGGAAGTGCAAAGAAAGGACTCAGGGTCAGCGTCCGCCGCGCTGTAAGTTAGCCAAAAGTTTGACGCATCGCAACATGATACATTTGGAGCCTGTTGTGTCCAGTGCTACGCGCCCGGCAACAGTCTGCGCGTGGTGAAAATTGTCCAGCCCCTAAGAGACGCCATGAAGATTCACGAGTACCAAGGCAAGGAAATCTTGCGCCAGTTCGGTGTGCCAGTCCCCCGCGGCATTCCCGCTTTTACAGTCCAGGAAGCGGTGGAAGCCGCGCAGAAACTTGGCGGCCCGGTGTGGGTGGTCAAAGCTCAGATTCACGCGGGTGGCCGCGGCAAAGGCGGCGGCGTGAAGGTGGCCAAGTCCATCGACGATGTGAAAGCCCGTGCCAGCGACATCCTGGGCATGCAGCTGGTGACCCACCAGACCGGCCCTGAAGGTCAAAAGGTGCGTCGTCTCTACATTGAAGACGGTGCCGACATCCAGAAAGAGTACTACCTGTCCGTCGTGACCGACCGTGCGACCCAGAAGGTGGCTTTCATTGCCTCCTCGGAAGGCGGCATGGACATCGAAGAAGTGGCGCACAGCACCCCCGAGAAAATCATTACCCTGTTTGTGGACCCGGCCACCGGCCTGACCCAAGCCCAGGGCGAAGAGCTGGCCAAAGGCGTGGGCATGCCCGACGACTCCAAGGCGCAGTTCATCGACGTGTGCCAGAAGCTCTACAAGTGCTACATGGAAACCGACGCGTCGCTGGTGGAAATCAACCCCCTGAACCGCGACAGCAAGGGCAACATCATCGCCTTGGACGCCAAGTTCAACTTTGACGCCAACGCGCTTTTTCGCCACCCCGAAATCGTGGCCTACCGCGATCTGGACGAAGAAGATCCGGCCGAAGTGGAAGCTTCCAAGTTTGACCTGGCCTACATCTCCCTGGACGGCAACATCGGCTGCTTGGTGAATGGCGCTGGCTTGGCCATGGCCACCATGGACACCATCAAGCTGTTCGGTGCAGAGCCCGCCAACTTCCTCGACGTGGGCGGCGGTGCCACCCCCGAGAAGGTCACTGAAGCCTTCAAGATCATGCTCAAGAACCCCAAGGTCAAGGCCATCTTGGTCAACATCTTCGGCGGCATCATGAAGTGCGACACCATCGCCACCGGCGTGATCACCGCCTGCAAGGCCGTGAACCTGAGCGTGCCGCTGGTGGTGCGCATGAAGGGCACCAATGAAGAGCTGGGCAAGAAGATGTTGGCAGAGAGCGGTCTGCCCATCATCAGCGCCGACAGCATGGCCGAAGCGGCCCAGAAAATTGTTGCGGCCGTATCAAAATGACTTTGTGGGTCAGACCACTGGCGCAGCCATGTGCTTTGACCCCAACTGATTAGGAAAAATCATGTCCATCTTCATCAATAAAGACACCAAAGTCATCACCCAAGGCATCACCGGCAAGACCGGCCAGTTCCACACCGAAAAGTGTCAGGAATACGCCAACGGTAAAAACTGTTTCGTCGCAGGCGTGAACCCCAAGAAGGCCGGTGAATCGATCTTCAATATCCCGATCTACTCGTCTGTCAAAGAAGCTGCAGGCGCCACCGGTGCCACCGTTTCCGTCATCTACGTGCCCCCGGCGGGCGCAGCGGCTGCCATCTGGGAAGCGGTTGAGGCCGATCTGGATCTGGCCATTTGCATCACCGAAGGCATCCCCGTGCGCGACATGCTTGAAGTGCGCAACCGCATGAAGACCAAGGAAGCCGCGGGTGGCAAGAAGACCCTGCTGCTCGGCCCCAATTGCCCCGGTCTCATCACCCCGGACGAGATCAAGATCGGCATCATGCCCGGCCACATCCACAAAAAGGGTCGCATTGGGGTGGTGTCTCGCTCCGGCACTCTGACCTATGAAGCCGTTGCGCAGCTGACCGAACTAGGCATTGGCCAATCCTCCGCCGTCGGTATTGGTGGCGACCCCATCAACGGCTTGAAGCACATCGACGTGATGCGTGCGTTCAACGACGATCCCGACACCGACGCCGTCATCATGATTGGCGAAATTGGCGGCCCCGACGAAGCTGACGCTGCCCGCTGGTGCAAGGCCAATATGAAGAAACCCATCGTTGGTTTCATTGCGGGCGTCACCGCCCCTCCCGGAAAGCGCATGGGCCACGCTGGCGCGCTGATCTCCGGCGGTGCCGACACCGCCGATGCCAAGCTCGCCATCATGGAAGAGTGCGGTTTCAAGATTACCCGCAACCCGTCAGAAATGGGTCGTTTGCTCCAGTCACTTCTGTAGACTGCGACTGCGTCCGTAAGGGTTGGCACAAGACAGGCCGGTTGTCCTTCTGGGACAATCCGGCCTTTGTTTATTGGACCCAGCTGCGTGAGGAGTTCGTTTTGGAAGCATTCTTGACCGCCCATTTCTGGTTGGCCGTAGGGCAAATCATCCTGATCGATATCTTGCTGGGCGGAGATAACGCGGTCGTGATTGCCTTGGCCTGCAGGCAATTGCCCCCGCACTTGCGCAACCGTGGCATCGTCTGGGGGACTGCTGCAGCAATCGTGTTGCGGGTCATTCTGATCGCCTTTGCGTTGACCCTGCTCAAGGTTCCATTTCTCAAGCTGGTGGGTGGCGTCCTTCTGTTGTGGATCGGTGTCAAGCTCCTGTTGCCGGAAGATGATGATGGGCATGACGGCATCCACGCGAGTGACAAGCTGTGGGCCGCCGTTAAGACGATTGTCATTGCCGATCTGGTGATGAGTATCGATAACGTAATAGCCATCGCGGGGGCTGCCACCAATGCGGGTGAGCAACACCAACTGGCCCTGGTGATCTTTGGCCTGGTGGTGAGCGTACCCATCATCGTGTGGGGCAGCCAATTGGTGCTCAAACTGATGGATCGTTTCCCTTTCATCATCACGGCGGGCGGCATGCTGCTGGGATGGATCGCCGGCACGATGGCGGTTACAGACCCTGCACTGTCGGAGGTGTTCGTGGCGGGAGCAACGGCCCAGTATGCCGCCGGGGCAGCGGGCGCGCTGTTGGTCTTTGTTTTGGGGCAACTCTTGCGAAAACGGCGCGCCGCGTGACATTCGTGCTACAAAACCACGCGAAATGCGTGAAGAAGTGCCTTGTAGGAAACACTCGCATCTGCTAACGTTGGCGCGCAATTGCCCCCGGGTGCCGAGGGTTGGTATTTGGTGTTCTTGGTTCCTTTTTGAAAGCAAGCGGGTACGTGGCAAAACAATCCAAATCGCGGTGGGAGAGTTTTTGGCGAACCGATTGGTTTGCTGGGCTCTTGATTGTCATCGCGACGTTGCTCTTGAATAAGACGACAGATTTCGTCAGTACCCTGGAGCGTCGGTACTACGATTTTGCAAGTACCAGTACCACGAATCAGCCGTCCGACCGCATTGCTGTCATTGCGATCGATGACCAGAGTATTGCCAATTTGGGGCGTTGGCCGTGGCAGCGCGATCTACATGCCCAGTTAATCGACTTGCTCTCTGCCGCCAAAGCCAAGGTCATTGTTCACACTGTGTTTTTCTTTGAGCCGCAGATTGATCCAGGGCTGGTCTTCATTCGCAAGATGAAGTCAGTGCTCGAAGCAAACCCTGAAGCGTCGGCAAGCAATGAGCAGTTAACACAACTCGTGGCGGAAGCGGAAACTGCATTGGATAACGATGGCAAACTGGCCACCAGCATTCAGCGTGCTGGCAATGTTTTGCTTCCCTCGGTGTATACGTTGGCTGAGCCACAAGGTAAACCAGACCAACCGCTGCCGACGTATGTTCAGGCAAGTGCCTTGGATGAAACGCAAGGATTTTCGTTGCCAGCGGTACAGGGGCAGCATCCCATTGCGGCCTTCGGGGGTGTGGCTGCCGGCATTGGTCATCTAAATCAAAATCAAGACGTCGATGGCGCTGTTCGGACAGAGCCTTTGCTCGTCAATTACTATGGCAAGGCGGCCTTGTCGTTGGCGGCGATGGCGGTTGCGAAGAGCCTCAACTTGTCTGCCTCGGATGTTCGTCTGAACCCCGGAGAGGCTGTGCAATTGGGCAAGTTAACGGTCAAAACCGATGAGTTTGCCCTCATGCGACCCCAGTTCTATGCCGGTCGTGACGGTCGGGCCGCATTCCCTGTAGATTCCTTCTACGACGTGCTAACAGGCAAGATCCCTGCTTCGAAGTATGCCGATAAGATCGTCATCATTGGCGCTACTGCCAATGGTGTTGGAACACTTTTCCCTGTTCCGGGCAATCCCGCGCTCTCGCCCGCAGAGACCATTGCGCATGTGACGTCCAATATTCTGAACGGGCATTTCATCGTTAACCCGGTTTGGGGTGGTGTTGCAACCACGCTGACTGTTTTGTTGGTGGTTGTCTATGTAATGAGCCTCCTGCCAAGGCTGTCAGCTGGAAGAGCGGCTGTTTCCACACTTGCGCTGTTTATTGTTCTTCTGGTTGTTGAATACGCGTTGTTGCGAAGCGCAAGCATTTGGGTTGGTCTGGTGTTGCCGGCGACGATGCTGGTTTTGGGGCATTTGGGGCTAACGACGAAGCGTTTTCTCCTTACAGAAGCGGGCAAGGTGCAAGCTGACGAAGAGTCGGCGGAGACCAATCGCATGATGGGGTTGGCTCTGCAGGGACAGGGACAACTGGACATGGCTTTCGACCGATTCCGTCGTGTGCCGATGGGGGATGCCGTGATGAGCAACCTCTACAACCTCGCGTTGGATTTTGAACGCAAGCGCCAGTTCAATAAAGCAGAAGCCGTGTACCAGCACATGGCTGCCTATGACAAGGACTACAAGGACGTTCAGGCCAAGCTCAGCCGAGCAAAGAATCTTTCCGAAACTGTTATGTTGGGCGGATCGGGCGGGCATCCAGGCGGAACCGTTCTGCTTGATGGCGGTGCCGTGGAAAAACCCATGCTCGGACGATACCAAGTCGAGAAAGAACTGGGCAAAGGTGCCATGGGTGTGGTGTATCTTGGAAAAGATCCCAAGATTGGGCGTGTCGTCGCGATCAAGACGCTGGCCTTGAGTCAAGAATTTGCGGGGGATGAGCTGGTTGATGCCCGCGAGCGCTTTTTCCGCGAAGCAGAAACAGCGGGCCGACTGCAGCACCAGAATATTGTGACCATCTTCGATGCGGGTGAAGAGCACGATTTGGCTTACATTGCCATGGAATTCCTAAAAGGGCATGATTTGGCAGAGCACTGCAAGAGTGGTCAACTTCTGCCAGTACCTGTGGTGTTGAGCATCGTTGCGCGCGTTGCAGAGGCCCTTGATTATGCGCATCGCCAACATGTTGTTCACCGTGACATCAAGCCTGCGAACATCATGTACGAGGCCCAGTCGGATTCCGTAAAAGTCACGGATTTCGGTATTGCACGCATTACAGATTCCAGTAAAACCAAAACGGGGTTGGTACTTGGCACGCCAAGCTTTATGTCACCAGAGCAACTTGCTGGTAAGAAAGTTGATGGCCGCTCCGATTTGTATTCTCTGGGCGTTATGTTGTTTCAGCTGCTGGCGGGTGTCTTGCCTTTCCGCGGCGACTCCATGGCCGAGTTGATGTACAAGATTGCCAACGATGAGGCACCAGACATTCGGATCATTCGGCCCGAGTTGTCGGCTGCATTGGCAGACGTGATTGCACTCGCATTGAGTAAGCGGCCTGAGCTACGCTACCAGACCGGTGAGCAGTTTGCTGCTGACTTGCGCAATGTCATGGCCCAAATGGCTGGAGGGGGTGCACAGTCGGCGCCTGCCGCTCAAGCAAGCCCAGCACGTGTTGTTGATGACAGTGCCGAAAAGACGGTGGCATTTGCAACTGCTGTGCCCTCAGCCGGTTCTGGACGCCCAGCGGATGGGACGCCAGAATTCTCCGCCACGGTCCCGGCATCATTTGCCGAGCAGGCTCATTTGGCTACGCAAAAGTTAAACCCGGGCCAACCAAAAAACGCGGTTGGCGGGGCAGATGTTGAGATCTGATATGGCATTCCAGTACCACATTTGCACCAAGACCGATCCGGGGCGTGCCAGAGACAATAACGAAGATTCTGTGGCCTTCGACGAGATCACTTCAACCGTAGTTCTTGCAGATGGCATGGGGGGATACAACGCGGGTGAGATTGCCAGTGGAATGGCGACGGCGTTTATTAAGTCTGAGCTTAGTCGATGGCTTTCTGAGGCTGGCGACCCCGCGACGTCTCGAGAAGTTCGGCGGGCGATGGAAATTTGCGTAGACAACGCCAATCGCTCAATTTTCAATGCCGCCAATTCGAATGCGCACTATGCTGGAATGGGAACTACTTTGGTAGTTGGCGTTTTCAAGGATGACAAGCTGATTTTGGGGCATATCGGGGATTCACGTTGCTACCGTTTGCGTTCGCAATTGATAGAACAAATCACGAAAGACCACTCTTTGTTGCAAGAGCAAATTGACGCGGGGCTCATAACACCTGAGCAGGCTGAAAACTCTACCATCAAGAACTTGGTAACACGGGCTCTTGGCGTAGATGAGTCCGTCCTGCTCGAAGTCAACGAGCACACGGTGCAGACCGGCGACCTCTATTTACTCTGCTCCGACGGGCTCTCTGATATGGTCGATGACGGCGCAATCGCTAAAATTGTGATGTCTGACCAGACCTTAGATCAAAAGGCTTCCCATTTAGTCGATTTGGCCAATGAGAACGGTGGGCGCGACAATATTTCGGTTCTTTTGGTCGAAGTGCATGAGGTTGCTGAAAAGCGTGGACTGTTTGCCCGTTGGCTCAGCAAATAACATGCAAGTTCGTTTTCCCCTAACAATCTATAGAAAAAGGAGTCGGTCATGCCGAAAATGATCGTTTCGATCGATGAGGTCGTGATCAAAGAAGTTCAACTCACCAAGGACCGGACAACCGTCGGGCGGCGTCCCTATAACGACGTGGTGATCGACAACTTAGCTGTGAGCGGGGAACATGCTGTTTTGCAGATGTCGGGTGGGAACGTGACTGTTGAAGATCTGAACAGTACCAACGGAACCTACCTGAATGGAAAAGCTGTCAAGAAACAACAGCTACAGAACGGTGACACGCTCGAAATTGGAAAGTACAAGATCAAGTTCGTGGCTGATGGCGTAGCGGACAACTTTGACAAGACGATGGTCGTCAAGGCCAGGCCCGGCGCTACTGCTGCTGCTCCGTCCGCACGAGCTTCTGCTCCCCAGGCGAGCCCAAGTGGATTTGGCGATTCCATTAGTGCGAGCCAACTCAATGCAGCAATCAAGGTACTGTCCGGTGCAGCAGCCGGGCGCGAAGTGCCGCTTTCAAAAGTAGTGACGACCATCGGAAAACCCGGTGTGGCGGTCGCAGCGATCACTCGGCGGCAGCAGGGTTTTGTCATCCATCATGTTGAAGGTGCCGGCAATCCCACTCTTAACGGCGCTCCCATACGCAATGATCCAGTCGCTCTAAAAAATGGTGATTTGATAGAGTTGGCCGGAACCCAGATGCAGTTTACGCAGACCTAAACGTTTCGGCGCGCGAACTGGTTTCCGGACCAAATGCATACGCTGGTCAAACACTGGCAACGTATTGCGGTCACACTGCTTCCGCTTATCTTTGCACTTTTGCATGCGGCAGACTTTATGCCGCTTGGACTGCTTCAGCGGTTCGATGACATTCTCTATGACATTAGGTTGCGAGCTTCGATGCCAAGATCCATTGAGGATCGTATTGTCATCGTCGACATCGACGAGAAAAGTCTGGCAGAAATCGGTCGGTTTCCATGGGGCCGCGACAAACTCGCGGATCTTGTGGAGCTATTGTTCGAGCAGCAAAAAGTTGCTTTGGTTGGCTTTGATATCGTATTTGCTGAGGCAGACGATAGTTCAGGTCTGAAGCGGTTGACGTCGCTAGCCGCCAATGAACTCAAGGATCAACCTGGATTCCTGGATCGGTTGCGGGTAATCCAGCCAGAGTTGGACTACGACGCGCGTTTCGCGGCTGCACTGAAGAAGTACCCAGTTGTCCTGGGCTATTACTTCAGCAGTGACCGGCGCTCCAGTGCCGTAGGCCAATTACCATCCCCGGTGGTGGTCGCTCAATCCCTCAAGGGCCGCACGCTCGAGGCCCCTACTTGGACCGGATACGGTGCCAACATTCCGATATTGGCAACGGCGGCACCATTTGCAGGGCATTTCAATCCTTTTTCGGATAGCGATGGTGTAGTGCGCAGTCTACCTTTGTTAGCTGAATACAAAGGGGACTACTACGAATCACTGGCGCTTGCTTTGTTTCGTCAACTGCTAGGGCATCCTCCTGTCGTCCCAGGGTTCTCGGAAGAAAAGTGGCTTTCTCGCAGCCTACAAGGATTGAGCCACGTTGCGTTGAAGACTGCGAATGGAACTATCGCACTCCCGGTGGACCGGCGCATCGGCGCTCTGGTTCCTTACCGAGGTCCAGGTGGTCCGGATGCTGGGAGCTTTCGCTACGTGTCAGCCTCTGATTTACTGTTAGGGCGGGTTGCGCCCCAAACCCTCAAAGACAAGATCGTGCTAGTCGGGACAACAGCGCCTGGGCTTTTGGATTTACGCGTCACGCCAGTTGGAGAGGCGTACCCGGGCGTTGAAGCGCATGCGAATTTGTTGTCGAGTTGGCTAGATGGCAAGGTTTTGCAGAAGCCCGATTACGCAATGGGCTACGATTTCGCACTGCTATTAATAACGGGCATCCTGCTGGCAATTGGACTCCCTTTGTTGTCCGCCTTGCGCGCCGTTTTGCTCAGTGTAGGCGTGTTGGTTCTCGTAGGTGGCTTGAACTCGTGGCTTTTCTTTGCGCATGGCCTGGTCATGCCACTGGCCGGTGCTTTGGTAATGATTCTGACGGCCTTTGCGCTCAACATGAGCTACGGGTACTTTGTCGAAAGTCGATCAAAACGAGAGCTGGCCAACTTGTTTGGAACTTATGTTCCTCCGGAGCTGGTCGACGAAATGGTAAAAGATCCCGATAGCTACAACATGAAGGCTACGAACAGGGAACTTACCGTCATGTTCTGCGATATGCGTGGGTTTACAAAAATGTCGGAGCACATGGAGCCGACCCAGCTACAGGAGCTGTTAACGGGTGTGTTTAGCAAATTGACAAGCCTGATTCGCGCCAACAAGGGGACCATCGACAAGTACATGGGCGATTGCGTCATGGCGTTTTGGGGGGCGCCAGTAGAGACGGCAGATCATGCCCATCTCGCAGTGCGATCCGCCATGGAAATGGCGCTTGCTGTTCGAGAGATTAACCAAGAACATCGTGCGCGCGGATTGCCCGATATTGGAATAGGAATTGGTTTAAATACGGGATCCATGTGCGTTGGCGATATGGGATCCAATATTCGGCGTGCCTACACCGTTATTGGAGACGCGGTAAACCTAGGCTCAAGACTCGAAGGGTTGTCCAAGGTCTATGGCGTTGACATCGTGGTCAGTGAAGCAACAAGAAAGCAGGCAAAAGAATTTGCATGGCAGGAGCTAGACCGTGTACGCGTGAAAGGAAAAGACCAAGCGGTGTCGATTTTCTGGCCAATGGCACCAACGGCGCAACTAAATGAAAGTGCCCATGCAGAACTGAAAGCCTGGAACGCATTCCTAAAGGCCTATCGGGCGCAGGACTGGGAGCAAGCTGACGTACAGATGCTCAACCTTACGCGGATGAATGCCAAAAAGTTCCTTTACCAGTTGTATGCAGATCGTGTAGCGTCGATGCGTCATCTTCCGTTTGACCCTGAGTGGGATGGCGCAACCAATTTCGAAACAAAATGAGGCGCACGCTGTGAAAGTTCGAGTTCTTGGATGTTCAGGTGCTATCGCCAAAGAATGTAGGACGACATCATTTTTAATTGATGGCGAAATATTGGTGGACGCCGGAACCGGGGTGGGCGACTTGACTCTAGAAGAGATGGCGAGAGTTGACCATGTTCTATTGAGCCACTCGCACCTCGATCACGTGGCCGCGTTACCGTTAATGGTGGACGCCATTGCAGCGCAACGAAAGAGCCCGCTGCGGATTTACGCCTTACCCGGAACCATTCAAGCCTTAAAGGACCATGTTTTCAACAACGTTATCTGGCCGGACTTTTCTCGAATACCGTCCCCTCAAGCACCCTTTATTTCGTTCCACGAAATACAAACCGGCGAAACTTTCCAATTGCTAGACAAGTACATTGAAGTGTTGCCGGCGGTACATACGGTACCAGCGGTGGGATTCGCCATTACGGTTGGAACAGGGTGCTGGGTCTATACCGGTGATACCGAACGCAATCCAGCATTTTGGGCGCGCGTTAATGAATTGAACGTTGCCATGCTGGTCATAGAAACAGCGTTTAGCAACCGTGAAAAGGATCTTGCACGGCGGAGCTTGCATTTGTCCCCCAACGTGTTGGCTAACGAATTGGATTGCATAGCGCGGGGCAAACACTACCCCATCTACATCACGCATACCAAGCCGGCAGAGACTGAGCTCATCATGGCCGAGATTCAGCGTTTCGATCAAACCCAGCCATTTGGACCCAATGTGACCCATGACATTCGACGCATGCGAGCGGGGCAGGAGTTTGAAATATGAGCACTGCTGTTGTTCCAGGAGGCGTTGGAAAAAATCCAGAACAGGCGTTCTTTGAATCCCAAAAACAGTCGGCTCCTGCGCGTGGCATGACCTTTGAGGCTTTGTTCTACCGTCAGCTTCACCAAGTCACCGCCCGCATTCACGAAACGGAAAATCTTGAGCAGATCATGCTGGAAACCAGTCAGGAAATCTGCAAACTGCTCAATGCGGATCGTCTCACCTTGTATGTGGTCAATGAAGATCAATCTGCAATCGTTTCTAAGATAAAGACGGGTCTCAATAGCAGCAGTGATTTGAAGCTCCCTATTTCACCGCAGAGTATTGCAGGATATGTTGCTTATAGCCGAACTGTTCTAAATCTTCCTGATGTGTATGACGACGAAGCGCTAAAGCGCATTCATCCGTCGCTGACGTTTTTGAAGGTGGTCGACAAGCGATCGGGTTACCGAACCAAGCAAATGCTGGTGGCGCCTATTCTGGAAGGAGATGCGTTACTGGGTGTGCTCCAAGTCATCAACAACAAGAGTAACGAACCGTTTGGCGATCTGGAGGTTGACGGTGTCCATGAGCTTTGCAAGACACTGGCAACAGCAATACGTCAACGTGCGCGAGGCCCATCACTGTCAGCGCGCAAGAAAGCGACCAAGTATGACACCCTGGTTGCGGAAGGTCTTCTAGCCGACAGTGAACTCGAACAGTGCATCCAAGAAGCGCGGGAGCAAGGCCACACCGTCGAGCACGTCCTGATGGCCCACTACAAGATCAAGCCTGCGCAGATTGGACCATCACTCGCAAAGTTTTTTGGTGTGGCATATGAGCCTTTCAATTCGGCACGTATCAGGGCCGAAGGGTTGCATGGCGCATTGAAGCGGGAGTTCATTGAGGAGCAGGGATGGATCCCGCTAGAAGAGTCCCCGGAAGGCCTTGTCGTCATGTGCATGGACCCCGAGGCGGTGCGGGGATCTCGTATTGTTCCGCAAGTCTTTCCACGGATAACGAAGTTCAGCTATCGCGTAACCACCCACACCGAGTTTGAAGAAACGCTCGCACAACTATTTGGTGCCCCAGCGGACACCACCACCATCGACCAAATGCTGGCCGACATGGATGGCGGTCCCATAGACGATGGGACAAATGACGAATCATTGGAGTCGGCTGCGGCAGACAACGAACTCGTCAAGTTTGTCAACAAAGTCATTATTGATGCGTACCATCAAAAGGCTTCTGACATTCACATTGAGCCTCTACCTGGGAAGCAAAAAACAGGCATTCGCTTTCGTATTGACGGCGGATTGGTTCCCTATGTCGAGGTCCCGGCGCATTTTCGACAAGCCATGGTTACGCGCTTGAAGATCATGTGTGATCTCGATATTTCCGAGCGCCGCAAGCCGCAAGACGGAAAGATCAAGTTCAAAAAGTTTGGCCCCTTGGACATAGAACTTCGGGTTGCCACTATCCCTTCGGCCGGAGGTGTTGAGGACGTGGTCATGCGGATTTTGGCGGCGGGTGAGCCGATCCCGTTGGAAAAGCTGGGCCTGACCCCCATCAACAAGACACGGCTGGAAGCAACGGTCAGCAAGCCCTATGGGTTGTTTTATGTCTGCGGTCCTACTGGTTCCGGCAAGACGACCACGTTGCATTCGATATTGAAGTTTCTGAATACTCCCGACACCAAAATCTGGACCGCCGAGGATCCGGTGGAAATTACGCAAAAAGGCTTGCGCCAAGTCCAGATCAACAAAAAGGCGGGCATCGACTTTGCCTTGGTCATGCGTGCATTTCTGCGTGCAGATCCCGACATCATCATGGTCGGCGAGTCGCGCGACAAAGAAACCGTGTCTATGGGCATTGAGGCTTCGCTGACGGGTCACTTGGTATTTTCCACCCTGCACACCAATTCAGCTCCGGAATCTATCACCCGATTGATGGACATGGGCATGGATCCGTTCAACTTTGCTGACGCACTGTTGGGAATTCTTGCGCAGCGCCTGGCTAAACGACTTTGTGATTGCAAGACAACCTACACGCCCGATGCCGAAGAAATACGTCTGTTTGTCAGGGAGTATTCCGAAGAACTGCGGCATTCATCGGCGTGGAAAGCCGATGCCGAAGGCGAAGCACGCAAACTGGTGGAAGAGTGGACCAAAACCTATGGGGTGGACGGGCAACTCAAGTTCTACAAGGCGGTCGGCTGTGATAAGTGCAGTCAATCTGGCTACAAGGGCCGTGTTGGTTTGCATGAGTTACTGGTTGCCGATGACGGCGTGAAAAAGCTGATTCAAGAGCGCGCCCGCGTAGCCGAGCTTTTTGCGGCGGCTGTTGAAGGGGGCATGCGGACGCTCAAGATGGACGGCATGGAAAAAGTCATGATGGGGCTCACCGATATAAGAATGGTCCGACAAGTTTGTATTAAGTAACGCGCGCCAAGGTGACAAAAATGTCAGATTTGGGAATAGCTTGCTGCGGTTGCCTATGCGCAAAACACGCCCCTCAAGGCAACTATTCACAACCTAACTGGTTACCGATGAACGCGGCCATGGCACACAATTTGCTACTATACGTGCGTGTTCAATTTTCTTACTAAGGAGTTTCACATGAAGCGTTCAATTCAAAAGGGTTTTACCCTAATCGAACTGATGATTGTTGTGGCAATCATTGGTATTTTGGCAGCCGTGGCTTTGCCTGCTTACCAGGACTACACAGTGCGCGCAAAAGTTTCAGAGATCATGCTAGCTGCGAGTGCTGCGAGAACATGCATAACAGAAGCTGCTCAAGGAGCTGGTGGGACTGTTCCCACTAACGTTACTACAGATTGCTCTATAGCAACTATGGGTAAGGTTGCAACTGCGACCGTCTCAACGGGAGGCGTGGTTACTGTTACAGGGACTTCGGGCTCTGCATCTTCTAATGTCGGTGCAAACGTCACTGTCACATTGACGCCCGCAACCGCTAATGGTGGAAGTCTAACTTGGGCCTGCAGTGGTACTCCTGTTAAGTATGTACCAAGCTCTTGCCGCGGATAATCAAAATTCAAACTCGCAAGGCCCCTCATTGAGGGGTTTTTTTTTAGGAGAAAATATTTTGCTTGCTCTCCGCATGGTTGCACAGGACAAACAAGTGATAACCGGAATAGTTGAAAAATTGAAAATAAAAATACCAACTGACCTCGCAAAGGAATCGGGAAAACTACTTTCGGTAAATAGGGTTACACGAATATTAGAAGATACGTACGAAGCGATATCTAACTATGTTAGGCAAACGAGACCTGGATATATTCGTCAAGCATTGATGGCGAATGCATTTAAATGGGCCTTAAAAAACACAGGATATCCAGAGAATTTTGTAAACGTTGCTACAGAAGGATTTGTAATGCATGTAGCACAAGAGGTAAGAAAAACAGACAAATAATAATGGAAATGGTAAATCCATGTTGATAAACTTCATCAAAACCATTGTTGCAAATGTTTCAAGCAAAGGTGCAAATAGAAAAAATGAAAAGAAATCGGAGTCGTTAGGTATAGATTCGGCGGCAATGCTAGCCGATAGACATGATGCGATAAGGCGTATGAGAGAGTACCTTAAACAAGATCCGGGTAATATTGGAGTGCTCAATAATCTTGGAGGAAGACTATCAGAAATAGGAAGCCACGAAGAGGCAATTCAGTGTTTTGAAACTGCATATGCATTGGACGATACATTTCTCCCAGCAATAGTAAACCATGCAAGCGTACTTATCGAGAAGTGTCGCCTCAGCGAGGCCCTCCCTTTGCTTGAAAGAGCGAAGTTAACAGCGCCGAAATACTCGCATATAGACACAAACTATGCGCAACTGGCATTTTGTTTGGGTGACATAGAAATAGCGATTCAATACAAATTAGATGCATGGCTCTCAAATTTTGATCACTTGAGAAATGCAAATGGATATCTTTGGTTTAAGGCATACGGCAAGTCCGAACAGGATGTTGCAATAGAGCATCGATTCTGGGCTGAAACTATGAAAAGCCAAGAAGATGGAATAGCCCCTTGGGTGATAGAACGAGGCGGTATTAGCGAACGAACAAACAATAGAAAGATTAAGATAGGATACTGGTCTCCAGACTTAGTTAATCATTCAGTAAGATATTTTGCAAAACCTCTCATTGCGAACCACGACCGGAGTAAATTCGAAGTCACGGTATATCATGATATAGGTCAAGCGGATACGCACACGGAATATATAAGAAATAGTGTAGACCACTTCCATGATGTATTTAATACGTCAGATGTGGAGTTGGTAAGACTAATCCGCTCGCACAAATTGGACATTTTAGTGGAGTTAGCCGGCCATTCGTCCTACAACCGAGTTCATCTACTGAAAAATAAGCTGGCAAAAATTCAAGTATCCGCACTTGGATATCCACCAACAACTGGACTGGAAACAATAGACGCAAAAATAATAGATAAATATATAGCGTACAAAAGTGACCAACTGTATTATGCGGAGTATCCCTTGGTTCTCTCTCACTCGTTCTGGTGTTTCGATCCAATGGAGGAAACGACGATTAGTTCGGAGCCTCCATATGAAAAAAATGGCTACATAACGTTCGGTTGTGCAACAAATGTATCAAAGATCAACGAAAGAATGATAGAAAACTGGAAGTCAATACTAACTCAGCTACCGACTTCTAGGCTGATTATTAGATCATCAACTTTCAAGGACAATGCGTCACTAGTTGCCACTCGGAACAGATTAATTGAGCAAGGCATACCTTCGCACCAACTTCAAATGGCTAAACCGGAGGGTGGTAGAAGTTTCTTTGAATCATACAACGAAATTGATGTCGTGCTAGATACTTTCCCGTTTAACGGAGGAACAACAACATGTTTCGCTACGTATATGGGGGTACCGGTCGTGAGTCTTTACGGAGAATCGCTGCAAAGTCGAATGGGCTTATCAGTACTATCGAACCTTGGCCTTTCAAAACTGTGTGCAGACAACGATGCTGACTATATTCGAATAGCCGTCGAAGTCGCTTTAGACGTTAGCTTTTTGCGAACTTTTAAAAAAAATGCGCGCGAGCTGTTTAGTAGCAGTGCGTTGGGAAATGGAAAACTGTACGCAAGAGACTTTGAAAAAGGACTGGAGGAACTCATACGAATATCTGAATCGGAGGGGACGAAGTATGTCACAAAAATTCCGTTGATGAGCGAAAAGGAAATTCTAAGAAGAATTTACAAAGTTATGTCTTCTGGAAATACCGATGCCACGACCCGACTGATTAGGTACTGTCTAAAAAATTATCCTGAGTCTGGAGGCGCACATATATTATTGGCCCAACAGCTGGCGCAAAGCGAAGGGCCCCAGGTGGCAGTTGAATACTTAACTAACAGATTAGGCAAGTTTAGAGCTGAAGATAGATTGGGAGCAGAGTTCCAAATTGTGCGCCTCTACTTGCTGCAAGACAAATCAGAGGAGGCAACATCTTTGATTAAAGATATTGTGAAATCAAAGAATCTTTCAGATTTTGACCGTAATCAAGTGGAGCTGTATAGATTAGCACTTTCCAAGAATATTGAATGTGGAAATGGTGTTATAAGACAATATAAGCAGAAGAAAGTAATTTTCTTGATACCATATACTGATGAAAGATTGGTGGAAAGTCTGACTCGCTCGATAAGAATGAGTGGAAGGCTGCCAAGAGAGTGGGAAGTCGTGATTCAAAGTTGCAAAAGTAAGCAACGAAAATCTCGGTATGAGGAATTATTGACCTCAGGTAAGTACGACTATGCAATATTTATTCATGAAAACATAGAATTCCATTGTGAAAGAACCTGGTATCGTGCAGCGGAACTCCTGGAAACAGCCGATGTAGTAAGCTTTTCCGGTTCTAGTGAATGGACACGTCCAAATTGGAGGGCTCAACGGTATAGTTCGCTGGCTTCAGGTTATATGGTGACTTCTAGTGAAAATATCGACTATGTAGAAGTCCAAAGTTCTGTGGGAACTGCCAAAACAAGGGAGAATAGAGAAATTGTTGTTCTAGATGGGCAATTGCTGATTGTTAACATCGATAAAGTCAAGCATGTTCAATTTTCAGACGAATTGTCTGGAGCCGCATCCATTATGGAAGATGAATGGACGCATCAACTATTCTTGGCAGGATGCAAATTGGCCGCAGCTCCCTCATTGGCAGTCTTCGTTGATCACACCAATGTTCTGAATACTCATGACTACCCAAACGGCATTACAACTCTCGCAGAGAAGTACAAGTTCAAAATATTTGTTAATAATGAGATAGACGATATACTTAATACGGTACCAGTAACTTCAAAAAAGAAAGGAGCAACTATTCTCCAAAATCTATAGCCGAATTTGGTAATCCCCCCAAAAATCCGGTGACGTCAGAAGTAGAGATTTCTCGAAGAGAATTCCTACATGAAGAAGTCCAAGTTTTCCGACAGCCAGATCATCGAATCACTCAAACGCGTCGAGGCTGGTTTGCCCGTGCCCGAGCTGTGCCGTGAAGTCGGCATCAGCACGGCGACGTTCTATAAATGGCGGGCCAAGTTTGGCGGCATGGACACCTCCCTGATGGCTCGCATGAAGGAGCTTGAGGAAGAAAACCGGCGCCTCAAGAAGATGTATGTCGAAGAAAAGCTCAAGGCCGAGATTGCTGCGGAGTACCTCGCAAAAAAGTGAGTCGGCCATCTCGCCGCCGCGAGATGGCCAAAGAAGTGGTGGCCCAGCGTGGCATCAGCATCCGACTGGCCTGTCAGGTGTTTACGGTCAGTGAGAGCTGTTACCGGTATGAGACCAAGCGCAAGACCGAGAACGCCGAAATTGCTGACTGGCTGCTGCGCCTGACGGATAACAACCGCAGTTGGGGCTTTGGCCTGTGCTACCTGTACCTGCGCAACGTCAAGGGCTTCAAATGGAACCACAAACGCATCTACAGGATCTACCGGGAACTGGAGCTCAACCTGCGCATCAAGCCGCGCAAACGATTGGTCCGCGACAAGCCCGAACCGCTGAGCGTGCCACAGACTGTCAATGAGGTCTGGTCGATGGATTTCATGCATGACCAGCTCGTAGACGGTCGCAGCATCCGCTTGTTCAACGTGATCGACGACTTCAACCGGGAGGCACTGGGCATAGAGATTGACTTCTCATCGTAAGCGTGCGGTGAACCCATATTGACCGCGGCGCTGCGGTCGTGGTTGCGAGTCAAGCGCAAGCGGTTTGCGGCGTCCAGCGATGCGGCAGCAACTCGCCGATCATGCTGTTGCGCTGCGTGGTTAACCGGGTCACCCGAGTTCGACACTAAAGTCAGGTTTTTTTGCTTCGCGGTCGAGTGAGCTCCATATAAATCAAGGACTTGCACGCGCAAATAGGCTCAATTCTTGATTTTTCTGTAGTGCCAATATACTGGAGCAA
>JAYRUL010000034.1:0-23430 GCA_041919095.1 Rhodoferax sp.
CGGGTGGCGATGTTGGTTGCATCGCTGGAGGCAACCTCGGGTTCGGTCATGGCAAATCCAGAGCGAAAACGCCCTTCCAGCAAAGGCTTGAGCCAGGCGGCCTTGATCGGCTCCGAGCCGTAGCGGGCGATGGTCTCCATGTTGCCTGTGTCAGGTGCCGAGCAATTGAAAACCTCACTGGACCATAGCACGCGGCCCATGATTTCAGCCAGCGGTGCATATTCCGCATTGGTCAGGCCCGCGCCATGGTAGCCCGATGCTTCTGCGGTGTCGACGGGCAGGAACAGATTCCACAACCCGGCTGCCTGGGCCTTGGGCTTCAGATTTTCGATGGTCTGCAGAGGGGTCCAGCGCTTTCCTGCGGCCGTGTTGGCAGCCAGTTCCGCAGCGTATTGGGCTTCGGCAGGGTAGATGTAGTCATCCATGAACCGCAGCAGTTTGGCTTGCAGTTCTTTGGTTTTGGGCGAGTAATCAAAATCCATGAAAGCTCCAGAGGTGAAAAATCGAAGGGTTCTTAAGCTCGGCAGGCAAATTTCCAGCCCATCTCCGCTAAAGGTCTGGCGCCTGCGCCTGAACTGGCCGCTTGCGCGCTGGAGGCCGTACCGGCCTGCACCCGCTTGGCGATACCTTGCAAGATCGCGGCGATCCGAAAGAGGTTGTAGGCCAAATAGAAATTCCAATCCGCTTGCAGCTGTGCAGGCGTGGCCAAACCGGTGCGTTCGCAGTAGCGGCGGATGTACTCGTTCTCGCTGGGGATGCCCAGGCTGGCGTGGTCCAGCCCTCCAATGCCTCTGAACGAACCGGGTGGAATATGCCAAGCCATGCAGTGGTAGCTGAAGTCTGCCAGCGGATGCCCCAAGGTGGAAAGCTCCCAATCCAGCACCGCGATGACCTTGGGTTCTTCGGTGCTGAACATCAAATTGTCCAGCCGGAAGTCTCCGTGCACGATGCTGACCATCGCGTCGTTGCGTGCCATGGCCGGAATGTTCCTGGGCAACCAATCGATCAAGCGATCCATTTCGGTGATGGGCTCGGTGATGGATGCGGTGTACTGCTTGGTCCAGCGGGCAATTTGACGTTCGAAGTAATTGCCAGGCTTGCCGTATCCCGACAGCCCCTGCGCAGCGTAGTCCACTTTGTGCAAAGCGGAGATGACGCGGTTCATTTCGTCGTAGATGTCGGCGCGCTGGTGCGCGGTCATGCCGGGCAGGGACTGATCCCAGAGAACCCGTCCTTCCATGCACTCCATGACATAGAAGGCGCGTCCAATGACGGACTCGTCTTCGCACAGACATAGCATGCGAGGAACCGGTACGTCGGTGCCACGCAGTCCGTGCATCACGGCATATTCCCGTTCGACAGCATGGGCCGACGGCAGCAGCTTCGCCGCTGGGCCGGGCTTGGCGCGCATGACATAGCGTGTCTGTGGGGTGATGAGCTTGAAGGTCGGGTTGGACTGGCCGCCTTTAAACATCTCGACTTCTAACGGACCGGCGTATCCTGGAAGATGGCGCTCCAGCCATGCGTTCAAGGTGGGGACATCAAATGCGTGCTGCGCGGTAACGGGACGGGTGCCGACAAAATGGTTGAATTCGCTCATGGTTTGCAGGTGGGGGAGGGACGTTCAATGCTCGGATTCGACAATGCGCATGAGTGCATGCCGGTCGCGAACCAGTAATCCGGCTTGCTCAATGCGGATGGCACCTTCACGTTCCATGGCTTTCAGTTCCTGATTCACTCTTTGGCGCGACGCACCCAGAAGCTGCGCCAGCTCTTCCTGCGCCAATTGCAGGCCGATACGCACCTCGTCCGGATTGCTCAGCGACGGCATGCCGTAGCTGCGGGCCAAGTGCAGCAATTGCTTGGCCAGTCGTGCGCGCAAGGGCAGTGTGTTGAGGTCCTCGACCAAGCCGTAGAGCTGGCGGATGCGACGCGCATGCAAGCGCAGCAGTGCTTCGTACAACTCCACATGCTGGGTCAGGATTTTCTTGAAGTCTGCTTTGGCAACGCACAAGATGGTGGTGTCGCCATGCGCATAGGCATCGTGCGTGCGCCGATCGCCGTCGAAAATGGAAACATCGCCAAACCAAATACCCGGCTCCACGTAGGTCAGGGTGATTTGCTTGCCAGAGATCGACGTCGAACTGACCCGAACCGCACCTTTGGCGCATGCAATCCAGTCCTCGGGCGGCTCGCCGCGCGCGGAGATGAGATCGCCGTCTTGGTACCGTCGAACAAATGCGCATCGAAGTATGTCGTGTCGAAGTGAAGGAGATAGGGAGGAAAACCAGCGCCCGGCATTGATTGCTGAGCGCTCCTCGATCGTAAGGATGGGTTCGTCCATTGCGTGTCCTTTGCGTGACTGGCTGTGCCGTAGGTGACATGCGTATTGTGACGATCCGTCTGCGCTGCCTGACCGAAACTTGTCACCCGTGTGTCTGTGACCGCCAGGCGGCCGAACCCGTGTCAGGGTTTAAGGCAGGATTTCATGATGAAATATGTCTCTATGCCTTGTGGAATAAGCGTAAGCAGCTATGAAAAACATAGCAAATAGCGCCCCGGCGTGGTGCGAGGTACCGACAAGACCGGGTCGGCGCGGCAGGCCCTCGTTCAGTGCGGGGTATTGTCTGTTAGCGTTATCTGCGAACTTGCAATGCACCGGGGTTGACGATGTTGGTGGGGGTGCCTTTGATGAAATTGACGACGTTGTCAAAGGCCGATCCAAACAACACCTCGTAGTTGTTTTGTTCGACAAACCCAATGTGCGGCGTGCAAATGCAGTTCTCCAACCGCAACAATGCATGGCCCTGCAGAATCGGCTCGGTCTCAAACACGTCGACCGCTGCCATGCCCGGGCGACCGCGGTTCAAGGCACTGATGAGCGTATTGGTCTCAATGATCTCGGCACGCGACGTATTGACCAACAACGCAGTGGGTTTCATCCGGGCCAAGTCGGACGCCGATACCACATGGTGCGACGATTCACCCAGGCGCAGATGCAACGAAAGTACGTCACTATCTTCAAAGAAGGCTTCCCGGCTGGCAGCGGTGGTATAGCCGTCATCCTGGGCGGACTGGCGTGATGCCTCGCTACCCCAGATGAGCACAGTCATGCCAAAGGCCTTGCCGTAGCCGGCCACAACTTTGCCGATGCGCCCATAGCCCCAAATGCCTAACGTCTTCCCATGCAGCTCGCAGCCGATTCCAAAGTTGGGAGGCATGGAACCCGATTTCAGCCCTGACTGTTGCCAGGCACCATGCTTCAAGTTCCCGATGTACTGTGGCAAGCGCCGCATCGCAGCCAGGATCAGTGCCCAAGTGAGTTCGGCCGGGGCGATGCGCGAGCCAACGCCCTCGGCAACGGCAATTCCGCGTTCGGTGCAGGCTTGCACATCCAGATGCGGCCCTACGCGCCCGGTTTGGGAAATCATCTTGAGCTTGGGAAGCTTTTCGATCAACTGCCGATTCATGGCAGTGCGCTCGCGAATCAGCACAATGATGTCGGCGTCACGCAGGCGAACGGACAGCTGCCCCAATCCCTTGACCGTGTTGGTATAGACCTTGGCGGGGTAGGCTTCTAATTTTGCGGCACATTGCAGCTTGCGCACGGCGTCTTGGTAGTCATCCAGAATCACAATGTTCATGCGCGCCATTGTGCCTTGCAGATGGATGCGGGCGGACCGAACCGCTTCGCTCGCCGGCGCGCCAGAGGCTGCGACGGAAGTGTCAGTGAATCAACGCCTCACACGCAGCAAGCCGGTCGAGTTCCGCGCATACATCCGCGATCCGGCCGGAAATCACCATGCGCCCCGCGGCTGCACCCGGTTGCCCGGCCTCTTGCACGCGCATGACGCGCAGTGGACGCAAGGGGCGTACGGTACGCGGCGTCGAACCGGAAAGAAAAGCGCCTCCTGTGCCACCTGCAATCGCAGTGCAAGGCGACACGGGCTTCACAGCCGAACCATGGGGTGCAAGATCAACACCCTTATTTCTGCCGCGCACCAAGGTACGCAGCTGATCGCGCAGGGATGTGGCGTTCCACAGGGACATTTGCATGAAGGCTCCGTTGGCGTTACATCAACATGGTGTTGCGAATCAGGCCTACGGCGAGGCCTTCGATTTCGAAGGGCTCGCCTGGCTCCACCACAATGGTCTGATAGTCGGGGTTCTCAGGATGCAGTTCAATCACGTGTTTGTTACGCCGAAATCGTTTGACCGTGACCTCATCCCCAAGCCGGGCCACCACGATCTGGCCATTCTTGGCATCTTTGGTGGACTGCACGGCGAGCAAATCGCCATCCATGATGCCCGCGTCCCGCATGGACATGCCGCGCACCCGCAGCAGGTAATCAGGCTGGTGCTGAAACAAGCTGCTTTCCACATAGTAGGTCTGGTCCACGTGCTCCTGCGCCAGAATGGGCGAACCTGCGGCTACGCGCCCCACCAAGGGCAACGCCAGTTGAGCCAACTCGGGCATGGGTAAGGAAAACTGCTTGAAGCGTGACGCATTGATGGAACGCAACGCTTCGCTGCGCAACCGTATGCCGCGCGAAGTCCCGCTGACCAGCTCGATTACGCCTTTGCGCGCTAGAGCCTGCAAATGCTCCTCGGCCGCATTGGCCGACTTGAAGCCCAGTTCCTGTGCAATTTCGGCGCGGGTGGGCGGGGCACCGGTGCGCGCAATGGTGGTCTGGATCAGTTCCAGAATCTGTTGTTGCCGGGCGGTCAGTTTGGGGCTATCAAGCATATGGGCTCCTTGGGGCGGACTGGCTACACTGTGGGTGCAAACATACTGTTCTGACGTACAGTAACTGTATTTTTATTCAGCTTTCTCATTTCTGCAAGGGGTTGGTGTGGAAAAAGTTTTGGTCTTTCTGGGCACAGGCGGGACGATTGCTGGCAAGGCATCGACCAATCTGGACAACGTGGGCTACACCGCAGCGCAGGTGGGGGTCCAGGAGTTGCTGCAATCGGTCGCTGGTTTGCACGAACGGCTCAAGGGGTGCGCGGTGGAACTGGAGCAGGTTGCGCAGGTTGACAGCAAGGACATGACCCACTCTGTGTGGCAGGCGCTGACCGAGCGGATCGTGCAACATCTTGCGCGGGAATCGGTGCAAGCGGTTGTTGTGACCCATGGCACCGACACCCTGGAAGAAACGGCGTACTTTCTTTCGCGTGTGTTGCCGTCAAACTGGCTGGCCGAAAAAGCGGTTGTGCTCACCTGCGCCATGCGTCCGGCAACTGCGTTGTCGCCGGATGGCCCGCAGAACCTTTTGGA
The DNA here is from genome assembly GCA_041919095.1 of Rhodoferax sp. Classification (GTDB taxonomy): domain Bacteria; phylum Pseudomonadota; class Gammaproteobacteria; order Burkholderiales; family Burkholderiaceae_C; genus Allorhodoferax. Next base: position 5,279 of record JAYRUL010000034.1, read on the forward strand.
TAGCGTGTGTGTCGCCCTGGATGGACGCGCTCGCGGTGTGTTGGCTGTGTGTGCGGGGGCGGTGCATGCGGCTGGGCAGGTACAAAAGACGCACCCCTACCGGCTCGATGCTTTTGATTCTGGGGAATCCGGTCCACTGGCTTGGGTGGAGGAGGGGCGGGTTCGGTGGGGTCCTGCCGGTTGTCCGGTGGTGTCCGGTTTACCGCGCGCGACCACTTCGGATCCGGCGAGCTGGCCGCGTGTAGAGGTGGTACTCAGTCATGCTGGCGCCAACGGGGCCGTAGTGCGGGCGCTTTGCGCCAGGGCGTCGATCGATTACCCGCCCTTGCGCGGCATCGTCGTGGCCGGCAGCGGCAACGGAACCGTCCACCAGGATTTGGAGCGGGCGTTTGTTGATGCCATGGCTCAGGGCATTCGGGTGGTGCGGTCAACGCGCTGTGCGTACGGGGCCGTGGTCCCCGGGGGCGCGGCTGCCATTGGGGAGGTATCCCCACAGTCGCCCTGCAAGGCGCGCATCGACTTGTTGTTGGACTTGATGCAGCCGTAGCCCGAGCGGGGCGCACGCCAACAAAAAAGGGCCGCATCAGCGGCCCGCTTCGGTCAGGGGGACGGGTTCAACTCTCCAATGCGGCAAACACCCGTGCCTTGATTTCGTCCACCTCGCCCAAACCCGCAACTTTGCGGTACTTGGGGGCGCTGGCTGCGTCAGCCGCCGCCCAGCCGGAGTAGTAGTCCACCAGTGGGCGTGTCTGCGCGCTGTACACATCCAGACGCTTCTTGACGGTTTCTTCCTGGTCATCCGGGCGTTGCACCAGCGGCTCCCCGGTCACGTCGTCTTGGCCTTCCACCTTCGGGGGATTGAATATGACGTGGTAGGTACGACCCGAAGCAGGGTGCGAGCGCCGACCGCTCATGCGTTCAATGATGGCGTCAAAAGGCACATCAATTTCCACCACATAGTCCAGCGCAACGCCTGCGGCTTTCATGGCGTCGGCCTGTGGAATGGTGCGCGGAAAACCGTCGAAAAGAAAGCCTTTGGCGCAATCGGATTGGGCGATACGCTCTTTTACCAAATTGATGATGAGGTCGTCGCTGACCAAACCGCCCGACTTCATGACGGCATCGGCTTGCAAGCCCAACGGGGTGCCCGCTTTGACGGCGGCACGCAGCATATCCCCGGTCGAGATCTGTGGAATTCCGTACTTTTGGCAAATGAAAGTGGCCTGAGTGCCTTTGCCCGCGCCAGGTGCGCCCAACAAAATGAGTTTCATGGATAACCTCAATAGAACTAGGAACCGGGGCGAAGAGGGCAGGGGTGAACCGTTCCCTCACGCAACAACATCGAAGAATAGCATGTGCAGGGCGGCAGCTAACTTACAGGCCGCATCATGCAGCTTCGAAATGGCGGCGTACGCGCAGCAGATCCTCCGGTGTGTCCACCCCCGGACCTGGCGCGTTGGGGGTCTGATGCACTGCAATGCGATAGCCGTGCCACAAGGCCCGCAATTGCTCCAGCGCCTCAAGTTGTTCCAGCGGTGCGGCGGGCAAGGACGGAAACTGTCGCAGGAACTCGACCCGGTAGGCGTAGATGCCAATATGGCGCAGCGGCGCGAACGTCGGCAGCTTGTGGACGCCTTGCGCAAAGCCGTCGCGCCACCAAGCAATGGGTGCGCGGCTGAAGTACAGCGCAAGCCCCGCTGCGTCGGTAACCACCTTCACAACATGGGGGTTGGTGAACTCTTCAACCGCCGCAATCGGATGGGCTGCCGTGCCCACGGATGCCTGCGGATGGTCATCCAGCAATTGTGCCACCGCCAGCACCAGGGCAGGGTCGATCAGGGGTTCGTCGCCCTGCACATTCACCACTACATCCCCATCGGGCAGGCCTAACAATTCGCAAGCTTCGGCCAGGCGGTCGCTGCCGGAAGCATGGTCGGTACGGGTGAGAAGGGATTCAACGCCGAAGTTGCTGCACGCGTCGGTGATGCGCGTGTCGTCAGCCGCGACAACGATGCGGATGTGATTGGCCACGCCCGCGCGCACACGCTGTGCCACGCGTACCACCATGGGAATCCCAGCAAGGTCGGCCAGTGGCTTGTTGGGTAGACGACTGGACGCCAGCCGTGCTGGGATGAGAACCGTGGTGCCCATGCTGACCTAACGGGCCAATTCTTCGTCGGTCAGTACGCGCGCCTCGTTTTCCAGGAGGATGGGAATGCCGTCGCGCACCGGATAGGCCAGGCGTGCACTGCGTGACACCAGCTCTTGCTTCTCTCGGTTGTACTCCAGGGGGCCCTTGGTAATGGGGCAAACAATCAATTCAAGTAGTCGGGTGTCCATGGTTCGATGATACCGGCCCCTTCAGGGCGTTCAGGACTTGGCGATCCAGAGCCTCAAAGAACGCGGAGCATGGCTGGAAGTCGAGTCCGACGGCTAGCGCGTCCGGATCCATTGCCCATAGTTTCTCTGCGTCCTTTTCGGTACAAATTAGCCTGTAACCCTCGTAGATATTCCGTGGCAAGCTATCGAAATCATAGTGATCGGGAAGCGGCAAGCAGGCGTGCAGGTGGATTCCCGCGTCGCGCAGCATGGCAAAGAAAGCCTCCGGCTGCGCAATACCTGCAACGGCAACACAACCAGGCGGGTGCGACAAGGTTTGCAAGGCGATGCGTGTACCGTCGCGGGTCACCGCAAAGGGGCGCAGCGCGCGCTGCGCCGAAAAACCTTGAAACGCAGCCTTGCTCCCGGTATGCAGAACGAGCAGTTCTTGCCCCGAAGCGACCATACCTAGGGGCGCACGCGGCCAAGATTCCCGCAGTGGTCCTGCGGGAAGGAGGCGCCCATTGCCGCAACCCCGGTCATCAAAAACGCAGATCTCCAGGTCCCGCACCAGGGCATAGTGCTGCAGGCCATCGTCGCACACGATGATTTGGACCTTGGGGTGGCGGTGCAGCAACAGGTGGGCGGCGCGCACGCGGTCGCGACCCACGACCACCGGCGCACCGGTTGCGCGGTACATGAGCATTGGTTCATCGCCCGTCTCTGCCACCGTGCGATCCGCAGTCACCTCGACCAGTTCGGTGCTACGCCGACCAAACCCGCGCGACACGATGCCGACGCCGTAGCCCAGTCGAAGCAAGTGCTGCACGACGGCGATGGTCGTGGGCGTCTTGCCCGCCCCTCCGGCGATCACGTTGCCAACCACGATGACCAGCGCTGGAACCTTATGCGCCCGGAGCGCGTCTAGCTGGTACAGGATTCGGCGGAGACGAACCAGGCCCCCATACAGCCAAGACAAGGGCAGCAACAAGGTTGAAAGTGCGCCGGTACCGGACCAGGCCCGCAGCAGCCGCGTCTCGACTGCGTGACGCCTGCTGACCGCCATGGTGTTAACGCCCGCCGGCTTGTGCAGAAGACTGCGTGGCGAACGTAATCTGGTGCAGCCCGGAGCGGCGTGCTGCCTCCATCACCGTTACCACAGACTGGTGTCGTGCACTGGCATCGGCACTGATGATGACGACGGTGTCCTTGCCGGCCTTGGCGGCTTCAGCCATGGCCAGCGCGACCGCTTCCATAGATCGCCCCGCAACCACACTGCGATTGACACTGAAGTTTCCATCCGCACCGATGGCAACGATCATTTCCTTGGCGTAGTCGCGCTGGGCATCGGTATCGGCCACGGGAAGCTTGAGCTGAATCTCGGTGAACTTGCTGTACGTCGTGGACAACATCAAGAAAATCAACACCACGAGCAATACGTCAATGAAGGGGATCAGATTGATCTCCGGCTCTTCGGGTTTGTGAGGTCGGAAGTTCATGAACTTACTTGCGAAGCGCCTTCAGGTGGCGCGCCAGCCGGTCTGCGGCCAACTCCAGCGTCATCACGTATCCGTCGACCAGCCCGCGAAAGTACCGCCAGAAAATCAGGGACGGGATGGCGATGATGAGACCGAATGCCGTGTTGTAGAGGGCGATCGAAATGCCATGTGCCAGTTGCGCGGGATTGCTGCCGGTAGCACCCGTGGGGGCTTGTGAGCCGAAAATCTCAATCATGCCAACCACCGTGCCGAACAGTCCCATCAGGGGTGCGGCCGAAGCAATGGTGGCCAGAGCACTCAGGCGCAACTCCAGTCGGTGTGTCACCGTACGTCCGGTGTTTTCCATGTTGGCGCGCAGATCGGCCTCGGTGCAACGTGGGTCACTATGCAGCGAACGCAGCCCGGCGGCCAGAACCTCACCCAGGGCTGAGTTTTGTTCCAGTTGGGTGATGACGTCGGTGGCAGGGATGCTGTTGCGCGTTACGCCGATGACTTCGTCAAGCAGCTTTGCAGGTGCAACCTTGCTGGTTTTGAGATTGATGAAGCGGTCGATCACAATGGCCAAGGCCAGAATCGAGCAGGCAATGAGGGGCCAAATTGGCCAACCAGCGGCTTGTATGATGGAAAACAAGAGGGCACTCCGGGGAAAGCGATGCGTCGTGATTATGGCCCAGCACGCAGGGTGCTTTGGCGGGAAAGGATGGAAGCTTGATAGGAAATGGAACCGAAGCCCCTCCCATGGGCAAGGATACAGGGCAGGGGACGGTCTGGACCGTGGGCGCGTTGTGTCGAGCCGTCGCGCAGTCGTTGGAGGTGCGCTTCAATCCGGTCTGTGTATCTGGCGAAATCAGCGGCTACACCCGCGCCGCCAGCGGGCATTGCTATTTCAACTTGAAAGATGCCAGCGGACAGCTGCGTTGTGCCATGTTTCGTCGGGCAGCCAGTTTGTTGGGCTTCGCACCGCACGACGGAGACCGCGTTGACGTGACGGGCCGGTTGGGCATTTACGAATCCCGGGGAGAACTGCAACTGGTCGTCGAGGGTATGCGTCCCGCAGGACAAGGCGCTTTGCTCGAGCAGTTCTTGCGCCTGAAGGCGGAACTGGAGGCGCAGGGATTGTTTGATGCTGCACGCAAGCGAACATTGCCCCAGCTGCCACGGGGAATCGGTCTGGTCACTTCATTGGGAGCTGCAGCCCTGCATGATGTGGCTACTGCCCTGCAGCGGCGCGTGCCGCATATTCCGGTCGTGCTGGCTCCAGCGTCGGTGCAGGGCGCAGGCGCGCCTGCAGAGCTTATTCAGGCGTTGCTATCGCTGTACCAGCTGCACCGCGAGCGTGCGGCCGTTGGCGTCGGCACTGTGGACGTGATCCTTCTGGTGCGCGGAGGGGGATCGTTGGAAGATTTGTGGTCGTTCAATGACGCGGCGCTGGTGCGCTGCATCGCCAGCAGCCCGGTGCCCATTGTTTGCGGGGTGGGCCATGAAACAGACTTCACCTTGGCTGACTTTGTGGCCGATGTACGAGCCCCAACGCCCACTGCCGCAGCCGAGCTGGTGTCCGCACCGCGCGAGGTACTGCTGCGCGCCGTGGACACGCTGGCCGTTCAATTGCATGAAGCAGCCTTGCGCCTTGTGGACCGGCAAGCGCAGAAAGTCGATTGGTTGGCGGCGCATCTGGGGCGACCCTCTGCACGCACGCTGGCGCAACGCATGGTGTTGACTCAATTGCAGCAAGAACTGGCACATCAGGCCGCGCACTTGCTGCATCGACGCCAGCTGGAACTGGCGCGCATTGCGCAGCGTTGGCAAGTCGTTGTCGAACAGACCCCACAAAACAAGCTCGATCGGCTTGCAGGTTTGGCGATCCGACTGCACGCCCTAGATCCCCATGCGGTTTTGCGCCGAGGCTACGCCTGGCTCACCCGAGGCGATGGGCGCACGGTCACGCGTGTTGAGCAGGTTGCGCCTGGGGATGCGCTGCAGGCAACCCTTACCGATGGTGTGGTCGACTTGCGCGTGACCAGCCAGATTCCGGATTAATTCCTACAATCACGGCGTTTTGCAACCTGCAGCACTCGGAGAGACTTCCATGGAACACACTTTGCCCCCCTTGCCTTTTGCCATCGACGCCTTGGCACCGCATTACTCCAAAGAGACGTTGGAGTTTCATCATGGCAAGCACCACAATGCCTATGTCGTCAACCTCAACAACCTGCAAAAAGGGACTGAGTTTGAGTCGATGTCCCTGGAGGAGATTGTCAAGAAGTCTAGCGGTGGCATCTACAACAATGCAGCGCAGATATGGAACCACACTTTCTTCTGGAACTGCATGAAGCCCGCTGGCGGTGGCGAACCTTCCGGTGCGCTGGCAGCGGCCATCAATGCCAAGTGGGGCAGCTACGCTGCTTTCAAGGAAGCGTTTGTCAAGTCCGCCGTGGGAAATTTTGGCTCCGGCTGGACCTGGTTGGTGAAGAAAGCCGATGGATCTGTGGATATTGTCAACACCGGAGCAGCGGGTACCCCCCTGACTTCCGCCGACAAGGCTTTGCTCACCGTGGATGTCTGGGAGCACGCGTACTACATCGACTACCGCAACCTGCGCCAAAAGTTTGTGGAGACCTTTTTGGGCAACCTGGTGAACTGGAATTTTGCTGAAGCGAATTACGCATGAGTGCACGCAGTTCGTAGCACTTGGGGCCAGCCACGTGCTGGCCCTTTTTCATGGCGTGCGGAAAGGCCGGCCGCTTAGCTTGGTTCCAGCTTTGAGCCCTTTTTTGGCGAACCAGCCTTGGTTCATTTCCAGCACAAAGCGTACGGGTTTCTTTGCGCAGTGGGAATCAAGCGACTTGGGCTTCATGTCCACCAGATTCACGATCGTGCCATCCTCTTCCAGGAAAGCAGCAGTCAGCGGGATCAACGTATTCTTCATCCAAAAGCACAGTGTGCTGGGCGACTGAAACACAAACAGCATGCCTTCATGTGCAGGCATTTCTCTGCGATGCATGAGGCCAGTGGCGTGTTCTTCGCTGGTCGAAGCGACTTGGGCATCAATTTGATACATGCCCACCGAGAGCGTGGTCCGCGGCAAATCCAACTGCGGCAGCTCTTGCGCCCCAATGCAGCTCGCGAAGAAAAATGACAAAAGAATACCGGTTGATTTCATGGCGGGCACCTAACGACCTATTGTTCTTTGCCTCTGGGTTTCGATTTCTGCAGTTGCTTCTTCCATGGCGGCTGTCGACTGCTTTGCCGCTCGGTGTTTCTTCACCGCCGTGCGCTGTTGCGAGGCATTATCCAGCACGGCGTACAGCGAGTTTTTCACATGATGAAGGTCGTCATCAATTGACAGAAAGTAGTAATTTTTTAGGAATAGAATTTGTGCACTTTTTGAAGCACAACTTCACAGGTAACGGCGATTCCAACATTCAACGGAGACCATAGTTCCATGTACCAGCACATCAAAGTTCCAGCCGAAGGCCAAAAGATTACCGTCAATGCCGACATGTCGTTGACCGTGCCTGACCAACCCATCGTCCCTTATATCGAGGGTGATGGCACCGGTTTCGACATCACGCCCGTGATGTTGAAGGTGGTTGACGCAGCTGTTGCCAAAGCCTATGGCGGCAAGAAGAAAATCCACTGGATGGAGGTCTATGCCGGGGAAAAATCGACCAAGGTCTATGGCCCGGATGTGTGGCTGCCCGAAGAAACACTGCAGGCCCTGCGCGAATACGTTGTGTCGGTCAAAGGTCCGCTGACCACCCCCGTAGGTGGCGGCATCCGCTCGCTGAATGTGGCGCTGCGCCAAGAGCTGGACCTGTATGTGTGCCTGCGCCCGATCCAGTATTTCGACGGTGTGCCCAGCCCGGTGAAAGAGCCGCACAAGACCAATATGGTGATCTTCCGTGAAAATTCCGAAGACATTTACGCCGGTATCGAGTTCGAAGCCGAATCCGACAAAGCCAAGAAGGTCATCAAGTTCCTGCAGGAAGAAATGGGCGTCAAGAAGATCCGTTTCCCCGGCACTTCCGGCATCGGCATCAAGCCGGTGTCGCGCGAGGGCACCGAGCGCCTGGTGCGCAAGGCCATCCAGTACGCCATTGACAACGACAAACCCAGCGTGACCATCGTGCACAAGGGCAACATCATGAAGTTCACCGAAGGCGGCTTCCGTGACTGGGCTTATGCGCTGGCGCAAAAGGAATTTGGCGCCGAGCTGATCGACGGCGGCCCGTGGTGCAAATTCAAGAACCCCAAGACCGGCAAGGAAATCACGGTCAAGGACAGTATTGCCGACGCCTTCCTGCAGCAAATCCTGCTGCGTCCGGCCGAATACAGCGTGATTGCCACCCTGAACCTCAATGGAGACTACATCTCGGACGCGCTGGCAGCTCAGGTAGGTGGCATTGGCATTGCCCCGGGCGCCAATCTGTCCGATTCCGTGGCGTGTTTCGAAGCCACCCATGGCACGGCGCCCAAGTACGCCGGCAAGGACTATGTGAACCCCGGCTCGGAAATTCTCTCGGCTGAAATGATGCTGCGCCACATGGGCTGGAAAGAGGCCGCTGACCTCATCATCAGCTCGATGGAGAAATCGATCAAGAGCAAGAAAGTCACCTACGACTTCGCCCGCCTGATGGACGGTGCCACCCAAGTCAGCTGCTCGGGTTTCGGTCAGGTCATGATCGACAACATGTAAGCGCACAAGCGCTTATGCCGTAAAAACCGCCAGGCGACTGGCGGTTTTTTTTCGTCTTGCACGCTTGAAGTGGCGCATAGTGGCACAACATCCCTATTGCGGCGCCCCTTGTGGGGGCACCCGTAAAATTGGCAGCATGGCTAGTAACAACCCACAGCAACCACCAAAGTACCCGGCGCAACCCCCTGAGGACGAGGAGGGAGGCTCGGTCGTATTGGAGCGGCGGACCCAGAAGACCAAGCCTCCGCAGATGTACCAGGTGATCATGCTGAACGATGACTACACACCCATGGAGTTCGTGGTGGTCGTCATCCAGGAGTTTTTTGGAAAAGACCTGGAGCAGGCCACTCGAATCATGCTCAAGATACATGTTGACGGAAAGGCTGTGTGCGGCGTCTACACCCGTGATGTTGCGGTAACCAAAGTCGAGCAGGTTCTGGACGCGGCGCACAAGGCAGGGCATCCCCTGCAGTGCGTCTGTGAGCCGATGGATGCCTAGTTTGATTCCGGGTGACGCCTACGGATATTGAGAAAGCGTTTACAGTCAATCATCAACGCAATGCAAAAGGAAAAACCATGATTGCCCAAGAACTGGAAGTCAGCCTGCATATGGCGTTTGTCGAGGCGCGCCAGCAGCGCCACGAGTTCATTACCGTCGAGCACTTGCTGCTTGCCCTGCTGGACAACCCCAGTGCGGCAGAAGTCTTGCGTGCCTGCTCGGCGAACATCGACGATCTGCGCAAATCGTTGACCAATTTCATCAAGGACAACACGCCCCAAGTTGCGGGAACCGAAGAGGTCGATACACAACCAACCTTGGGGTTTCAGCGGGTCATTCAGCGCGCCATCATGCACGTGCAGTCCACGGGTAGCGGCAAGAAAGAAGTGACAGGTGCAAATGTCTTGGTGGCCATCTTTGGCGAAAAAGACTCCCACGCCGTGTATTACCTGCATCAGCAAGGTGTGACACGACTGGATGTGGTGAACTTCATCGCGCACGGCATCAAGAAGAGCGACACCTCCGAGCCAAACAAAGCGACAGAGAGTACGGGTGAAGCGGAAGAGTCCGGAAGCGAAAAGAGTGAGAAATCATCTCCATTGGAGCAGTTCACACAAAATCTGAATCAGCAAGCTTTGGATGGAAAGATCGATCCCCTGATCGGACGGGAATATGAAGTCGAACGGGTCATCCAAATCCTGTGCCGGCGTCGCAAGAACAATCCGCTGCTCGTTGGCGAAGCGGGCGTTGGAAAAACGGCCATTGCCGAGGGATTGGCCTGGCGCATCACTCAAAAGGATGTGCCTGAAATTCTGGCCGATTCTGTTGTCTACGCGCTGGACATGGGAGCGTTGTTGGCTGGGACGAAATACCGTGGAGACTTTGAGCAGCGTTTGAAGGGCGTTCTCAAGTCGCTGAAAGACAAGCCGCAGGCCATCTTGTTTATCGATGAAATTCACACCCTGATTGGCGCTGGAGCTGCCTCCGGGGGAACCTTGGATGCCTCGAATTTGCTCAAGCCAGGCTTGAGTTCCGGCCAGCTCAAGTGCATCGGTGCCACGACGTTCACTGAATACCGGGGCATTTTTGAAAAAGATGCCGCTCTTTCGCGGCGATTCCAGAAAGTAGATGTGGTTGAGCCCACCGTAGAACAAACGGTGGAAATACTCAAGGGCCTCAAGTCGCGGTTTGAAGAGCACCACAGCGTCAAGTACGGCGTCGCAGCATTGCAAGCCGCAGCGGAGTTGAGTGCGAAGTACATCAATGACCGTCATCTACCGGACAAGGCGATTGACGTGATTGACGAGGCCGGTGCGGCGCAACGCATCCTGCCGGTCAGTAAGCGCAAGAAGACGATTGGAAAGGGAGAGGTTGAGGAAATTGTTGCAAAGATTGCACGAATCCCGGCCGCCAATGTTTCCCATGACGACCGTGGCAAGTTGCAAACACTGGAGCGTGATCTCAAGAGCGTGGTTTTTGGCCAGGACAAGGCATTGGAGTTGCTTGCCTCGGCGGTGAAGATGGCGCGGTCAGGTCTGGGCAAGCCCGACAAACCAATTGGTTCGTTTTTGTTCAGCGGGCCGACTGGTGTTGGTAAAACCGAGGCCGCCAAGCAGTTGGCCTACATCATGGGAGTCGATCTGATTCGCTTTGACATGAGCGAGTACATGGAACAACACGCCGTCAGCCGCCTGATTGGCGCGCCACCAGGGTATGTCGGTTTTGATCAAGGCGGGTTGTTGACCGAAGCCATCACGAAGAAGCCCCATTGTGTGTTGCTGCTTGATGAGATCGAAAAGGCCCACCCTGCCATATTCAATGTGCTGCTGCAGGTGATGGACCATGGTACTTTGACGGACAACAACGGCCGAAAGGCCGACTTCCGCAACGTCATCATCATCATGACGACCAATGCAGGCGCGGAGACCATGAACAAGGCGACCATCGGGTTCACCAATCCGCGGGAATCCGGTGACGAGGCTGCCGACATCAAGCGCATGTTTACCCCGGAGTTCCGTAACCGACTGGACGCCATGGTGAGTTTCAAATCGCTTGATGAAAACATCATCTTGCGCGTGGTGGACAAGTTCTTGTTGCAGTTGGAGACGCAGCTGGCCGAGAAGAAAGTGGAGGTTACCTTCACGGACAAGTTGCGCAAGCACCTGGCCAAAAAGGGGTTCGATCCTCTGATGGGGGCGCGGCCCATGCAGCGCTTGATTCAAGACACCATTCGCCGCGCGCTGGCCGATGAGCTCTTGTTTGGTCGGTTGACCGATGGTGGTCGGCTCACCGTCGACCTGGACGAATCGGACGCCAACAAGACCGAAGTCTTGCTGGACATTCAACCGCTGCCGGAGAAGAAAGGCAAAGCCAAGCCCGAAGAGGCGACGGCAACCTGATTACTTGAACCCAACACGATCCAGCATTTGCTGGACTTTGATCTGATTGGCACCGGCAGTGCTGACGGGAATCGTTTCCGATTTGAAGCCGTTGCCGGCCATCGCCTGCAACGCGGCGTTCGAGTTCTTTATGCCTTTTGCAGCGGGCCACTCGTTATTGCCGTTGGCAAAATAGTCCTGCGCAGAGGCGCTGGCCAGGTATTCCAAGAACTTGACGGCGTTGGCGGCGTTTTTGGAGTTCTTCGCTACGGCTCCCCCTGCGATATTGACATGGGTTCCCCAGCTGGATTGGTTGGGAAATACCACGCCAATTCGCTCCACAACCGCTTGGTCTTCGGGTTTGGTGGAACGCATCAGTCGCGCCAAATAGTAAGAATTGGTCACCGCGACAGCGCATTCACCGGCTGCCACCGCGCGAATCTGGTCGGTGTCTCCGCCTTTGGGTGCACGGGCCATGTTGGCCACCATGCCTTTGAGCCACTGTTCCGTTGCTGCCTCTCCCATGTGGGCAGCGACCGCTCCAAACAATGACAAGTTGTAGGGGTGCGAACCTGAGCGAATGCACAGCGTACCCTTGTTCTTGGGGTCTCCCAAGGATTCGTAGGTGGCGACGTCTTCCTTCTTGACTTTCACTTTGTCATAGACCACAACGCGGGCGCGGGTGGAAAAGCCGTACCATGCCGATTCGCCTTGCGCGTTGGGTTGCGCGCGGTACTGCGAAGGAATCGCATCATCCAATAGGCGCGAATGGATGGGCAAGAATAGACCTTCCTGTTCACCACGCCAGAGTCGGCTGGCGTCCACCAGCAAGATGACATCTGCCGGAGATGCGGTGCCTTCGGCCTTCAGGCGTGCCAGAATGCCGGCGTCGTCCGCATCAACGCGGTTCAACTTGATACCCGTAGTCTTGGTGAAATTGGCGTAGAGCGCCTCGTCGGTCTGATAGTGACGGGCGGAGTAGATGTTTAGTGATTGCTCTTGTGCCGCAACGGTAGTCGCCAAGGCGCACAAGGTGAAGGTAAATGCAAGGATCTTTTTGGACATGGTGGTGGATAAAGATGGGTTATCAGACGGCATCATAGAACAAACACGAATCATTCGCAATAAAGGAAATCATTTTGTTCAGTAAGATCCCCGGCGTGGCTGTCTTGGCCCTGGCTCTGTTTTTGGGTGGATGTTCGACCACGCCGAAGTCCCAAGGGCCTGTCTCGACAAGTCCAGCTTTGCCGCCAATTCCTGCGGCGAGCGATCCTGTACTACCCAGTATTCCACCCAACACGGGTACTACCCCAAAAACGCCGCCACGCATCGGCTTGGCCCTAGGTGGCGGCGCGGCGCGCGGATTCGCCCATGTTGGGGTCATCCAAGTATTGGAAGAGGCGGGCTTTCGCCCCGAATTAGTGGCGGGAACTTCCGCTGGAAGTCTAGTTGCCGCGATTTATGCCAGTGGTCGTTCCGGCAAGCAGTTGCAGCACGTGGCAGAGACCATGGACGAGGCGACCATTGCAGATTGGACCTTGCCACTGTTCAGCCGCGGAATGCTGCGCGGTGATGCTTTGGCCCGCTATGTCAATACCCAGGTCAGTGGTCGCCTGATCGAAGCCATGCCTTTGCCACTAGGCATTGTGGCAACGGACTTGGCCACCGGTTCCAGCATGCTGTTCCAACGCGGTGATACCGGAACCGCAGTCCGTGCGTCGAGCGCGGTCCCGGCAGTATTCCAACCCGTCAAGATTGCGGGGCGCGATTATGTGGACGGAGGTCTTGTGTCGCCCGTTCCTGTGCGTGCTGCGCGGCAAATGGGCGCAGAGTTGGTCATTGCAGTCGACATCTCCAGTCCGCCCGATATCAGTGCTTCGGGGGGCACGATCGACATCTTGTTGCAGACCTTTTCCATCATGAGCAAGAGCATCAACTATTTTGAGCTCAAAGAGGCTGATGTGGTGATACGGCCGACATTGGTTGGGGTTTCCAGTGCTGATTTCCGCGCGCGCAAGCGGGCCATTGAATCGGGGCGGCAGGCGATGTTGCAAGCACTACCGGCATTGAGGGCTGCCATTGCAGCAAAGTCCCGGTAGTTGCGCATCGAATGAAAAAAAGCGCCACGAAGGCGCTTTTTTTTTGAAGCGGATGCTTGCGATTAGCGAATCACGGCCAGTTTTGTGAGCTTGCCACCACGGACGGTTTGCAATGTCAATGCGCCGTTCTTGATGTCGCCCTTCTCGTCAAAGCTGATAGAACCAGTGACGCCTTCGTAGTCCTTGGTAGCAGCCAGCGCGGGCAGGTACTTGGCAGGATCAGACGATCCGGCCTTGACCATGGCAGCCACCATCAGCTTGACAGAGTCGTACACATAGGGAGCGTACACCTGCACATCGACGTTGAACTTGGCCTTGAACTTGGACTTCCATTCAGCCTGGGATTTCTCGTACTTGCTGCCAGCCTCGACGCCACCAGCTTCTGCGCAGTAGACTTGGTTGTCCGCAATGGCATCACCACCGAGTTTGACCAGTTCGGCGGAGCAAATGCCATCGCCGCCCATGAACTTGGCATTGATGCCCAGTGCCTTCATCTGGCGCAACATCGGGCCGGCCACGGCGTCCATACCGCCGAAGAACACCACATCGGGCTTCTTGGACTTGATGGTGGTCAGAATGGCGTTGAAATCGGTTGCCTTGTCGGTGGTGAATTCGCGGGCGGCGATGTCAGCACCTGCAGCCTTGGCGGCCTTGGCAAACTCTTCGGCCACGCCTTGACCGTAAGCAGTGCGGTCATCAATCACGGCAATGGTCTTGCCCTTGAGGGTGTTCACGGCGTAACGGCCCAGGGTGCCACCCAGTGCTACGTCGTCAGCCACCACGCGAAACGCGGTCTTGAAACCTTGGCGGGTGTACTTGGGGTTGGTCGCGGAAGGCGATACCTGGGGGATGCCAGCATCGCTGTAAATGCGAGATGCAGGGATGGTGGTGCCGGAGTTCAGGTGACCCACCACGCCAGCTACTTTGGCGTCAGCCAGCTTTTGGGCAACAGCGGTGCCTTGCTTTGGATCGGCCGCATCGTCTTCGGCCATCAACTTCAAGGTAACCTTTTGGCCGCCAATGGTCACACCGGCAGCATTGAGCTCGTCAACGGCCATCTTGGCACCGTTTTCGTTGTCTTTGCCCAAGTGGGCGATCGCACCGCTGGTGGGGCCAACGTGTGCAATGGTGACAACGGTTTGCGCCATGGTCAGACCAGATGCCAAGGCAATGGCGGCAGCCGCCACAACTTTCAACTTCAACTGCATAGTTTCTCCATTAGTAAGAAGGCGTGAGCACGGTGTGTCACTCCCTACACGATAGCGTATCTCTAGAGCGGCCTACCTAGGGATGCTACCAATCCACCGATATTAATCAAAGCACTAATAAAACATTAGACGCCCTAATTATGGAAAGCAATCGAAGCTTGAAATGCATAGTACATAGCCCCCAATGGGCACCAGGCAATCGAAGACGGGTTACATCGCCTTGAAAAGGTGGGCGTACAACCGACTGACAACAAATCGCTCGACCAGACCCCGTACCTGCACATGGAGTTTTCCGGCCTCGTCCCGGGTCACACTTTCAATGGCAGTCGCCTGGACCAGGGTCCCTCGGTGGATCTGCCAGAACCGCTGGGTATCGAGTTGCGCCATCAGTTCGCGCAGGGGGGTGCGAATCAAGTATTCGCGTTGCGCCGTCAGCACCCGCACGTATTTGTCGGCCGCCTCGAAGCACAGAACGTCCGCCACCGCAACCATATGCAAAGTAGTGCCCACGCTGGCTTGGATGACCTGCAAGGGAGTAAGCCGTGGGGTGGGTGGCGCGCTGAGCAAACTGCGTAGTTGGTCCACCGTGGTTTGCAGGCTGTGTTCGGAGTCGGCGGGATTAACCAGGCTGCGTTGCAGTTTTTCAACGGTTTTTTGCAAGCGGGTCATCTGCACGGGCTTGAGCAGGTAGTCCACGGCCTGTGCCTCAAAGGCCTGCACCGCGTACTCGTCAAACGCGGTTACGAATACCAGCTGGGGAAAGGGTTTTGCAGCGGGCCCCTGGTGCCAACGGTCGGCCAGTTCGGCGGCGGCGTCCAAGCCATTCATACCGGGCATGCGCACGTCGAAGAACAGCACATCCGGCGTATGGGTCAGGGCTGATGCCACGGCTGTGGTGCCATCACCCACGGTGGCGACAATGCGCAACGTCGGCCACACCCGTTGCAAATCGACTGCAAGTGCCTGCGCGAGCAAAGGCTCGTCCTCAGCGATCAAGGCGGTGGGGGTGTTTGCGCTCATGTGCTATTTTTTAAGGGAAATCGAATGGTAGCCCTCGTGCCTTCTGCGTGAGCAGCTATCATTTCGATAGTAGCTGCGTTGCCATACAAGGTCTGTAGTCGTTCCCGCACCTGGTGCAACCCAAATCCACGGTCGGTCGTAGCGGGCTTGTCTGCTGCTGCGGCGGCGTCGAACCCCAACCCGGTGTCGCTCACCTCCAGAATCAGCTGGGCGCCGACCTGACGGGCCTGCACGGTGAGCGATCCGCCTTCGAGCTTGGGCTCCAGGCCGTGGCGGATGCTGTTTTCCACCAATGGCTGAAGCAGTAGACTGGGGACTTGTACCTGGGCCAGTTCGCGGGGCAGATCGAGTTGGTACTGCAACCGACTGCCCATGCGGATCGCCATCAAGGCCAAAAAGTCTTCCAGGCGGGCAAACTCGTCCTGCAATGGGTGGCAACTAGTGCGCGATGCGCTCAAGGTGCTGCGCAGGTAGGCGATGATATGGTCCAGCATGGCCTGCGCCCGTTGGGGGTCCAGACCAATCAGCACGCGCAGATTGGCCAAGGTGTTGAAAAGCATGTGCGGTTCCAGCTGGGTTTCGAGCAGCTTCAAGCGGGCCTCGGTCGCGAGTCGGGTTGCTTCGCTGACCTGCTGCTCCAAGTGGGCGTTCTTGCTTCGACTGTAGAAGTAGTAGGTGATTACTACGCCAATGACCCCCGACACCAGGCCCGACAGTGCCAGTTGCCGCTGCGAAAGCGCTTTCCAACTAGACCAACCGAACCAGGTGTCGGCTAATGTGGTTCCCACCACAAAGCCGGCGACCACACCCACCACCGGCAGCAACACGCCCCAGACACCCGTGGGCCATCCGGTTGCGCAGGCCGAGGGCGAGAGCTCAGCTCCAAAATCAATCAGCAGCCACGAAGAAAGCCCGATGCACAGCGAATACACCAGCGCGACCTCATAGGATTGCCGGGGATTGAACGCGTAGTGCAGCCCCGATATCGCCAGACAAAATGCGGTGGTCTGTAGGCCCACCCGCAGCTTCGAGAGCCAATCGATCTGCATGCTAATGACGGTGCTCTTGTTCGCGCTGCAGACGTTCGCGCTCTGTTTGCACCATGCGTTCGCGCAGGCTAGAGCCCGAACCCAGCAGCCAGACCGATATGCCGTGCAACGCCAATCCCAGGCCCCAGCCCAGCGCCGGGTATACCGACCAGTGACGCCGTCCCATACCGTACTCCGACATGGCAAACAAAAACAAATTGACCGCAACATACACGGCCGCGTGCACAAACCAGCCCATCTTGGCACTGGCTCGCTTGCGTGCGATACGGTCAATGTCTTCGGGCGATAAAGGGGTTGGTGTATGCATGATGGTCGGATTCTAGGTAGTTCGTAAAAGTCGCCGCTGGGGCGCCGGGAGAACTCCACTGTGCCGCGCCCGTCTGTGCGTGCCAACCCCCATCCGACGTAACGGTGAACCGCGTCGCCAAGTGTGCCCGCACTGGCGCGAAATGCACACTGCGCAGCAAAGCGCCCTAGAAGCGCACCAGGCTGCGGTAGGTGAGGGTGGTGTTGCCCTCGGCGGGAACCGCCACCTTCCACACGGCGGTGTTGCTGGCGCCCTTGGTGTGGGAGTGGCTGCTGGACAGCACCTGCCAGTCGCCGGGCATGGGTTCCTGCACGGTCACGGTCACGGGTTCTTTCTTGGCGTTTTTCAGCACCACCTCGAAGGCCGCCTCGTACTGGTAGTTGTATTTGCCGGTGCCACCGATCTTCTTGAAATCGGTCTGCTTCTTGTCGGCGGTGACGTCAAAGGCATCGCCGAGCTTGAGGCGCACTTTCTCATTCTTGGGGGTATGGTCCACCCGGTCTTCGCCAATGAACTGCGCGTTGCCAGAGCGGTCTTTCTTGTAGACCCGGATGATGCCCTTGGGCATGGGTAGCCCCAAGCGGGCGCTTTCCTTGTTGTCAAACTCCACGAACACGCCCACCTTCATCTTCTGACCCAGGTCGCCGTAGCTGCTTTGGTAGTAGTACTCACTGCCCTTCAGAAGTAGCTCCTTGCGCGCGGGCACGCCGCTGGCCGACATCAACGCCACCTGTTTGGTCTGGTTTTCTGCAATGGTGGTGGGGCGATTCAGGGTGTACAGGTGGTATTCGAACAGGGATTCCTGCGTCATTTCCTGGGCCACCTTGGCACGCGCGGGCGCGGGAGCAGCCATGGCCGTTACGCGGCCATCCATTTGCTGGCGCACCTGGTTCACATCGCCTGCCACCAGTTGCAGCTTGGCATTGCGGTAGGTGGCACCGCTGGTGTTGGTGAGCGTGACCCAGCCCGAGAGGTCGAGCGCGTCTTCGGCGGCGTTTAGTTCCACCACATAGTCGGCTTTCCAGGCCAGGCCGCCGGTCAGGTAGCTCAGCTCCACGTCTTGCTGGGCGGCACC
>JAYRUL010000035.1:0-23227 GCA_041919095.1 Rhodoferax sp.
TGCTCAAACTGACCCAGATTGGCAATTCGGTGGGTGTCATCCTGCCCAAGGAAGCCATTGCGCGCCTGAAGTTGCAGAAGGGCGACTCCATCTTCCTGACCGAGTCCGCCGACGGGTTCATCCTGACACCCTACGATCCGGCGCTGGAAGAGGAAATTGCCGCCGGACGCGAATTCATGCGTGAGTACCGCGACACCTTCCACCAATTGGCCAAATGAGCTGGCGCTGGATCAGCAAGCAGGCCTTGCTGCTACTGCACGCCGAAAGCCTGGCCGAGCATGGCGGCAGCGCAGGCATGCGCGATGAAGGCTTACTGGACTCGGCCCTTGCGCGCCCGCTGAATTTGGCAGCGTATGGCGAACCCGACATTGCCGCACTGGCAGCCAGCTACGGCGTGGGCGTGGCCAAGAATCACCCATTTGTCGATGGCAACAAACGCGCGGCCTTTCTGGCCACCGGCTTGTTTCTTTACCGCAATGGATACCGGCTGACGGCCAGCCAGGCCGATGCCACACTCACCATGCTCGGCGTCGCCGCTGGTGAGATTGACGAAGACGCCTTCGCCGCCTGGCTGCGCCAGCACTGCAAGCAACGCTAACAGCCCAGACGCGAAGGTTTAGTGCCCGTGGCCCAGGCCGCTGATCAGCGTCACCATGCCAATGCCCACGGCCAGCCAGGTGATCTGGGCCAGGGTTTCGGACAAAGTCAGCCGCTTTTGCAGTTGCGGAATCAGGTCCGCCAGCGCCACATAGACAAAGCTGCTGGAGGCCACCACCAGAAAGTACGGCAGGTAGTCGCGCAGCACATCCACCAGCCAGTAGCCCGCCATGCCACCGATGGCCGTGACCGCCCCTGCCAGCGACACCTTGACCAGGGCCATGCGCCGGGTGTTGGTGCCCGAGCGCAGCACCATCAGGTCCCCCATGTGGTGCGGCACTTCGTGCGCCAGCACGGCCAGGGCGGCAATCACACCCAGGCGCAGATCGGCCATGAAGGCCGACGCGATCAGAATGCCGTCGCCAAAGCAGTGCACGCTGTCGCCGGTGAGCACCGCCCAACTGCCCGGCGCGCCGGGGGCGTGGGTATGGGTGTGGGCGTGCCCGGCGTGGGTGTGGGTAGCCGCGTGGGCGTGCCCGGTTGCGTCATGGGCATGGTGGTGCTCGTGCCCGTGGTGCCACAGCTCGGCTTTGTCCAGCAAAAAGAAGAACACCAGCCCCAGCAGCAGCACCAAGAACAGGTCGTGCGCACCGGCCTGGCTCTCAAAGGCTTCGGGTAGCAAATGCAGGAACGCGGTCGCCATCAAGGCACCGGCGGCCAGGCTCAGCATGTGTTGCGTATAGCGGGCCAGTACGCCAAAGCTCAACGCGGCGGCCAGCCACACCGAGCCGATGCCCGCCATCAGTGTGCCCATCAAAATTGCTATCAAAGTCATAGCTGCTTACGCAAGTCCCACGCGGGCTAGAGGCCCTTTTTACCCATAAACCAAACAAAACCGCCCACAAAGGGCGGTTCTCCTATCCACGTCGGGCCGGTACCCGACCCGATCACCGAGCGGCAGTGCTCAAGCCACGCCGTGTGTCTTGAACCACTGCAGCAACTGCTTCCAGCCTTCTTCGGCGGCTTCCTTGCGGTAGCTGGGCCGGTAGTCGGCATGGAAAGCGTGGGGGGCTTGAGGGTACACCACAAACTGCGAGGCCTGGGCGGCCGGGTTCTTGTGCGCTGCGGCCAGCGCGTCTTTCATCTCATTCACGGTGGTCAGCGGAATGCCGCCGTCCTGCCCGCCGTACAACCCCAGCACCGGTGCGCGCAGCTGCGCGGCCTGCTGCAACGGGTGCTGCGGCGTCAGCGCCGACGCTGTTCCGACCAGACGCCCGTACCAGGCCACACCTGCCTTCACCAGCTTGCTGTGCGCCGCATACAGCCAGGTGATGCGCCCGCCCCAGCAAAAGCCGGTAATCCCTACTTTCTTGAGGTTGCCGCCGTTGGCACCGGCCCATTGCAAGGCCCCGTCCAGATCCGCCATGACCTGCGCATCGGGCACCTTGGCCACCACCTCGGCCAGCAGCTTGCTCACATCGGTGTACTTGGTGGCGTCGCCCTGGCGGGCGTACAGGTCCGGCGCAATCGCCAGGTACCCGGCCTGGGCCAGACGCCGGCAGGTGTCGGCAATGTAGGCGTGCACGCCAAAGATTTCCTGCACCACCAGGATCACCGGCAACTGGGTCTTGCCCGCGGGAGCCGCGTAGAAGAACGGCACCGTAAAGCCGTCCACGTCGTAAATACCCTCGCCGCTGGCCAGCCCCGTGTCTGGCGTGCGAATCGCTGTCTGGGCCATGATGGGCATGGCCGTTGCCGCATAACCCGCGCCCAGCGCCACCTTGAGCGCGGTGCGTCGGGTGGAACCGGCCTCTGTGGAAGAACCGGGCAGGAGGGCGTTGAATTCGTCTTTCTGGTCGGCGTGCAGCATGGGGGATTCCTTGTGGCAGGTTGGCATCAAGACAGCCCCGGCGGGACTGTGTGGCACATTCTGGCGCAGATCAATGACTAACGCAGGCGAGGTGATATTCACGCTCCGTCCAAGACCATAAGAACGTGGCAGGGTGGGGGGTGTGGGTGTGGGGTTGGGGTGTGGTGTTGATCGCAACACCCACCGCAACTTGCGACTCAGCATCGCGGAAACTACTTCAATTCAAACAGCACTTTGGGTCGGGAGCGGCTCTTGCGGTGAAGTTCACATACTTTCTCAGCTTTGCCATTCCGTATACGAACAACATGATCCAACCGCCTCGACACCGAAGATCGAACGTAATAAACCCCAGCCTTCAAGTACAAATCGAATGGATACCCAAGTTGACTAATGACGTGATCCAGCGTTCCCTTTACCACGCTTTGGGAGTCATTCGCAAGCACTCTTCCCCAGGCCTGTTCCGATCCGCATCCCGCGCCAGACGAATAGGCAAAACGGCCAATATTCTCCTTAACCCCATCCCCATCCAGGTCGATCCTAGCAGTCGCGACAGAGTCGGCGAAACGACCAAATTTTGAAACAAACGCGTTGCGATCTGGGGCAAGTGGCGCATCCGACGCCTCCCAAGAGACCGGACGGATAGCGTCACTTGCGATTTCTTCACACACACTGTGCGACTTTGCACCTGGGACATACCTAAACGATGCCTCTTCCACAGTACAGATTGGCAAGATGGCGCCGTCCGACTGAATCGAGGAAATCATGTTCACCCGATTTTCATCCGCAAGGTCGGCAGTAACCATGAAAAACTGCCCCCCGTATTCAACCGGATAGTCACCACCACCCCAGTATGCCCATCGGATGATGTCGTTTGGGTCATAGACATCTACCCATCCGGTAGAAGCATTGTCTTTTTGAGTTAGGCGTTGCAGGTTGAACACCTGCGTTGAAGCACAGGTGCCCCCTGTCGAAAAAACACCAAACCGCTGAACTGGCTTTGCTCGGTCTAGCTGTAATTCATAAATGGCGCCGACCTGCCCACCCCCCATGTCACTGACTTCGGTGAACTCCTTCGCCGTTGGCGCGCGGGTATTCCGAATGGCATATGTGTTGAGTCTCTTGGCATCCGCCAACTGAATCAAGTCAATGCAGAGATTCTTGCCGCTATTTCTTTTCGCATCTACCGTCGCTTGGTTCAATTGTTCGATGCGCTCTTCATACATGCGCATCAGCCCTGTAATCAGACATTCATAGTTTTCATATGTGCAAAAGCGATTACGTTTTTGTATCCACTCGCGTTGCTCATCACGCAAATAACTTGGATGTTTGACGGCCCGCATTGCGGCCACATACGCATCGTTGAGCTTGCTATCGAGAGCAATCAATGGTGGAAATCTGCATACATGCCATTCGATACGATTTCTACTATCGGCGGTGGAGCAATTGTGGCGTGGGTTTGTATCTACTGCCCCTAGAAGAAAAAGCAACTGAAAATCGTTCTTCATGCTCTTTCTAGCAAGATCGAAGGGGGTTATGCCTTCGTTATCTTTGGCGTTCACCTCTGCCCCGCTCGAAATGAGCAAAGTTGCAACTTCTTCCGCCTGATTTTTTGCGGCTATATGCAATGGAGTGCGACCGTCCGAAGTTCGTGCGTTTACATCTGCACCATTGCTAAGTAGAAGGCGAGCGACAATCGGTTTGTCCTTCATGCTGCCTGCCCAATGCAACGCGGTCCATCCGTTATTGGTTTTTGAATTGACATCAGCACCTTTGGACAGCAAGAGTCCAGTGACCGCGGGGTACCTCAAAGAAACAAGTAGCGGGGTGGTACCAGTTTCGCTACGTGCGTCGACTACGGCCCCCGAATCAATCAACAGCTTGACTGCATCCAGGAATCCGTTTGAGGTCGCAACATGCAAGGGACTCAATTTTTCGCGAATGCTCACTGAATTGACACTTGCACCTTGATTCAGTAGGAACTTCACAATCGATAGGTACCTAGGCCCCGCCAGTGATGCTGGCTTGTATGCGTTCGTGTCATCAAACTGGTATCTGAGGCTTTCGTGAAGCGCGGTCATTCCTTCCTTGTTGGTTGCATTGACATTTGCGCCCGCTGCTACAAGCTGGCGAACTCGACTGACATCCCCAGCCTTTGCTGCATAAATTAGATCGTCGTCAACCGATGCGTAACCGCAGTGCGACACGCCCCACAAGAGAAATGTGCAAAGCAACTTAGCCGCCATCCTCAGGTTCACAAGAACTTGTCGTGCCTCCATGCTCAGTGCGCCTGGTCCCAATTCGCGCCCACGCCCACCTCGGCCAAGAGCGGCACCTTGAGCTGGGCCACACCGGCCATCAGGCGCGGGATCTCGGTCTTGAGCCAGTCGACCTCGCCGTGCGGCACCTCGAACACCAGCTCGTCGTGCACCTGCATGATCATCTTCGTGCCCCTGGCCTCGCGGTCCAGCACGGATTGCACCGCGTTCATGCTGAGCTTGATCAAGTCGGCTGCCGTGCCCTGCATGGGCGCGTTGATGGCGGCGCGCTCCAGGCCGGCCAGCTGCGCGCCCTTGGCGGTCTGGATGCCGCCCAGTTGTAGGCGTCTTCCGAACACCGTTTCCACATAGCCCTGGCGGCGCGCGGTTTCGCGGGTGGTCTCCATGTACTGCTTCACACCAGGGTAGCGCTCGAAGTAGCGCTGGATGTAGTTTTTGGCCGCCGTGTTGTCGATGCCCAGATTGCGCGCCAGGCCAAACGCGCTCATGCCGTAGATCAGGCCAAAGTTGATGACCTTGGCATAGCGGCGCTGCTCGCTGGTGACCTGGTCCAGCGCCACGCCGAACACCTCGGCGGCGGTGGCGCGGTGCACGTCCAGGCCGTCGTGGAAGGCCTTGAGCAAGGCCGCGTCGTCGCTGATGTGGGCCATGATGCGCAGCTCGATCTGCGAGTAGTCGGCGCTGGCAATGACGCAGCCCGCCGGGGCCACAAAGGCCTCGCGCACGCGGCGACCTTCGGCCGTGCGGATGGGGATGTTCTGCAGGTTGGGGTCGTTGCTGGACAGGCGCCCGGTCACGGCCACGGCCTGCGCGTAGTGCGTATGTACGCGCCCGGTGCTGGGCAGGGCCAGCTGGGCCAGTTTATCGGTGTAGGTGCCCTTCAACTTGCTGAGACTGCGGTGCTCCAGCAGCTTGGCCGGGAGCGGATAGTCTTCGGCCAGTTTCTCCAGCACCTCTTCGTCGGTGCTACGCGCGCCGGTGGCGGTTTTCTTGACCACCGGCATGCCCAGCTTGTCGAAGAAGATTTCGCCCAGCTGCTTTGGCGATGAGAGATTGAAGGGCTGACCGGCGATGGCGTAGGCGTCCTGTTCCAATTGCAGGATGCGCTGCCCCAGCTCGTGACTTTGCTTGGCCAGCGTGGGCGCGTCGATCAGCACGCCATTGCGTTCGATGCGAAACAGCGTCTCGCTGCTGGCAATCTCCAACTCATAAATGAAGCGCAATTTGGCGTTGCCTTCGATCTGCGGCCACAGGGCGCGGTGCACGTCCAGCGTCTGGTCAGAGTCTTCGCAGGAATACTCGGCGGCGCGCTCCACCTCCACCTGGTCGAAGCCGATCTGGTTGGCACCTTTGCCGCAGAGCTGCTCATAGCTGATGCCGCTGCGCCCCAGGTGGCGCTGGGCCAGGCTTTCCAGGCCGTGCGGCAGGTGGGCTTCGAGCACATAGCTTTGGAGCAGGGTGTCGTGGGCGTAGCCGCGCACGGTGATGCCGTGGTTGGCAAACACGTGGCGGTCGTACTTGATGTGCTGGCCCAGCTTGGGCCTGCTGGCATCTTCCAGCCAGGGCTTGAGTTTGGCCAGCACCTCCTCGCGGTTGAGCTGCGCGGGCGCGCCCGGGTAGCGGTGCGCAAGGGGAATGTAGGCGGCTTCGCCCACGGTGGTGCTAAACGATATGCCCACAATCTCGGCGCGCATCTCATCCAGCGACGTGGTCTCGGTGTCCAGTGCGGTGAGTTCGGCGGCCTGCAGCTTGGTGAGCCAACCTTCAAAGGCACTCCAGTCGAGAATGGTGGCGTAGGAATGGGGGTCGGATCCACGCAGCGAAGCGGAGCTTGCTCTGACCCCCATTGCGGTGCCGGAGGCAGTGGATTCGTCAAACAAACCCTTTGCCGGTGCTGACTTCTGTCCGGAAATGGGGTCAGAGCCCATTGCGCTTCGCTCCGGGGATCCGACCCCATTTCCTGCGCCGTCTTCCCCCAGCGCCTTGGCCAACCCCTTGAACCCAAATTTTGTATAAAACTCCCTTAGAGCCCCCGTATTCATTGCGTGAGCAGCTATTGAATCCATAGCAGGCAGATCCGGCACCCATTGCGCCAGGTCGCAATCGGTCTTGATGGTGAGCAGTTGCCGCCCCGTGGGAAGCCAGCCCAGGGCGTTGCGCAGGTTCTCGCCCACCACACCCTTGATACTGGCGGCGTTGTCCACCACGCCCTGTAGCGAGCCGTATTCCTGCAGCCACTTCACCGCCGTTTTCGGGCCGACCTTGGGCACGCCGGGCACGTTGTCCACCGCGTCGCCCACCAGGGTCTGGTAATCCAGCATCAGGCGCGCGGGCACGCCAAACTCAGCCTCCACCCCGGCCAGGTCGCGGCGCTTGCCGCTCATGGTGTCGATGATGGTGATGTGCTCGTTCACCAGCTGCGCCAGGTCTTTGTCGCCGCTGCTGATGATGACTTGGATACCCTGGTTGGCTGCCGCCACGGCCAGCGTGCCAATCACGTCGTCCGCCTCCACGCCCGGCACGTCCAGCACGGTCCAACCCAGGTGGCGCACCACCGCGTGGATGGGCGCAATCTGGCTGCGCAGGTCCTCGGGCATGGGGTCGCGGTGGGCCTTGTAGGCGGGGTAGATGGCGTCGCGAAAGGTCGGGCCCTTGGCATCGAACACGCAGGCGATGTACTGCGCCGGGACTTCCTTGCGCAGGCTGTTCATCATGTTGATCAGGATGCGGATGGCACCGGTTTTTTGCACGGTGCCGTCGGGCAGCGTGGTGCTCATGGAATCACCACCAGCAAAGAACGCGCGGTAGAGGTAGCTGGAGCCGTCCACCAGCAGCAGGGTTTTCTTGTCAGTCATGGACTGCATTTTGCCCCCACGCTCCACCACGATGCGGGTCGCTGCCCCCTACAATTCAGGGATGGCGGTATACACAGAGGTCTCCTTCGACGAGGCCAGCACTTTTCTGCAGGCCTTGGGCCTGGGCACCCTGACCGAGATGACGGGGTGCAGCGGCGGCATCGAGAACACCAACTACTTTGTCACCACCGACCAGGGTGCCTACGTGCTCACGCTGTTCGAGCGCTTGTCGTTCGAGCAGCTCCCTTTTTACCTGCGCCTGATGAAGCACCTGGCCCACCATGGCGTGCGCGTGCCTGATCCGGCTGCCAACCGCGACGGCGATGTGGTGCACCAGCTCAAAGGCAAGCCCGCCGCCGTGGTGAATCGCTTGCATGGCGCGAGCGTGCTCGCCCCCCAGCCTTCGCACTGCGCCGCAGTGGGCGCGATGCTGGCGCGCATGCACCTGGCCGGGCGCAGCTTTGGCATGCGCCAACCCAATTTGCGCGCTCTGGACTGGTGGAACGAAACCGTGCCTGTGGTGCTGCCCTACCTGCAACCCGAGCAAGCAGCCCTGCTGCAAAGCGAGCTGGCCTACCAGAACCACATCGCCGCGCAATCGAGCTACGGTGCACTGCCGCGCGGCCCCATCCATGCCGATCTGTTTCGCGACAACGTGATGTTCGAACCGGCGCAAGCCGACCAGCCGCCCGCGCTCAGTGGCTTTTTCGATTTCTATTTTGCGGGCCTGGACACCTGGCTGTTCGACATTGCGGTGTGCTTGAACGACTGGTGCATCGACCTCGCCACCGGTGCCACCGACTTCCCCCGCACCGAGGCGTTTCTGGAAGCCTACGCCACCGTGCGCCCCTTGACCGCCCAGGAGCGCACCCTGCTACCCGCCATGGCCCGCGCCGGAGCCTTGCGCTTTTGGTTGTCGCGCCTATGGGACTTTTACCTGCCGCGCGAGGCCAGCATGCTCCAAGCCCACGACCCGACCCACTTTGAGCGGGTGCTGCGGGCGCGGCGCGAGCAGCCTTTGCGGCTGGATCGGATGAAAACCGGGCAACCCCAAGAACAGGTCATCGCATGAAACTGCACGTTGTACCCGCCCGTCAAGGCGTCCTCTGGGTGAAGCAAGGCGTGCGCACCTTCTTTCGCCAACCGTTGGCCATGGTCGGGCAGTTCTTTATGTTCGTGGCTGCCGTTTCGGTCCTGAGCTTGCTTCCGGTTGTGGGTCCCATGCTGGGCATCATCCTGGTTCCGGCCGCAACCGTCGGACTGATGGCCGCCAGCCGCGACGCCCATGCGGGGCGCTTCCCGATGCCCGCTGTGCTCATCAGCGCGTTTCGCAGCGGTCCGGTCGCGACGCGGGGGGTCCTGACGCTGGGTGTCCTCTACCTGGCCGGTTTTGCGCTGGTGTTGGGCCTGACCTACTTGGTTGACGGCGGCACCTTCTTCAATATCTACCTCGGTCGCGAGCCGCTGACCGAAGCGGCCATCACGCAAGGTGGTCTGGGCACCAGCTCCTTGCTATTCTTGGCCCTGTATCTGCCACTCACACTCATGTTCTGGCACGCGCCGGCATTGACCGTGTGGCATGGGGTACCGCCGACCAAGAGCGTGTTCTTCAGTGCCGTTGCATGCTTGCGAAATTTTTGGGCCATGACTGTCTACAGCATGACCTGGACTGCGTTCCTGATCACGGTCCTGTCCATGGTCGGCATGATCGGTGGCGCCATGGGTGGCCCGCAAGCGGTGATGGGAATGCTTTATCCTGTGGGCACGATCATGGCCGCCGTGTTCTTTACTTCCATTTATTTCACGTTTGCCGACAGCTTCGAAATCGACTAGAAAACCCAAAGGAGACCCCCTATGCAGCACAGCCTACACGGACGCAGCGAACAAGAATTGTTGTGGTTTCAGCGGCGCAACTTTTTGCAGGCAGCCGCTGCTTGGACGGCATTGGGGGGAGCTGGCACGGTTGCAGCACAGGGGCGCACCAACGTGGTGGAGTTGCAAGGCGATGCGCTGATCAATGGCCAGAAATTGCAGCCAGATCAGTCGGTGCAAACGGGCGACCAGGTGACCACCGGGCCGCGTTCGACCTTGATCTTCACCATCGGCAATTCCGCTTTCCATGTGCGACAAAACTCCAATATCGTCGTGGAGCGCGGGGCTTCACTGTTCTCGGTCAGTTTGCTGCGCTTGCTTACGGGTGCGGTGGTCAGTGTGTGGGGCAAGGGAACCTCACGGCAAATCGTCACCCCAACACTCACGGCAGGCATACGCGGTACGGGTGTGTACACCGAGCTGTTCGCAGAGCAAGGCAATCGCACGTATTTCTGCAACTGCTACGGGGTGGTGGACCTTTTCTCGGGAAAGGACGCAGAGACCTCCGAGTCAGAGTACCACCAGGCGATTTGGGCCGAAGGGAATGCGGACGGCCAGGCATCGATTTCGTCCGCACGGGCCATCAACCACACCGACGAGGAGTTGGAATACCTCGCGCGCCTGGTCGGGCAACGTACCGCCTGGCAGATTTCCGGTCGCAAGGGCACCAAGGAAACCGAACGCGCCTACGGCGGTTGAAATGTTTTTGTGAGCCAGCTGCAGCAGGGCGTGTCCTGCCTGCGGCCGCACAAGGTGTTGCCAAAGCCACAACAAATCACCCAAATCACATGAAAAATGCGACAGAAGGTGTTGATTTGTCTTGTTTTTGTGTCTTGGATCGTTTGATAATGGGCAATCGCGACGACTAATCCAAGGCGTCTTTTTTGTTTTTACATACTCTGGATAAGGGGGCTACCTTGATTCCGAAAACCCTAAAGCTATTGGCACTTGGAGCCAGCGCGGCCGTTTTGGCTGGCTGTGCATCGTCGCCCATTCCTGTCTCTGGCAATTTCCCCATCACCGTGGAACCCAAAGTCCGCTCCGCCGGTCATTGGAACCAGCTTTCGCAAGATGTGGTGAAGCAAACACTGGAATCGCTGAACAAGGCGGGAGCCTCGGGCAGCCTCTATGTCACGGTTCCGTCCAACGCCACTGCCTTCGACAAGGCCTTCCAGAACTTCCTGATCACGGATTTGGTCAAGGCTGGGCGCGTGGTGCAGGTTGCGCCCGAAGGTGCCGCTTTGTCCGTCAGCTACCAAACCCAGGTGGTGCGCCACAACAGCTACCGTCCCGATTTTCTCCCGGGTCGCTTTACCATGATCACCGCGGGCTTGTACGCAGCATACGGCCTGGGTTACAACCCCGTCGGTGACAAGATGGCCGGTGGCCTAGCGGCTGCCATTGGTGCCGACTACATTGCCAGCGAAAGTTCCGGTGGTCCCACCGCAACCGAGTTGATCCTGACGACGACCATTACCGCAGGCGGGCGCTACCTGGTTCGCAAGACCGACGTGTACTACGTGGAAGAAGTCGACACACCGTTGATGCAGTACAAGGCACCCCAAGTCATGAAGGTGGTTGGCCCATGAACTCCAAATTGCTTCTCTCTGTTGCCGCCGCTGCGGCTTTGTTGGCCGGCTGCGGCACACCTTCGAATGTCCGCACCGATCCCACCTATGACGAAGCTGCTGCCAGTCGGTTTGTAGCCCTGAACAAGGACGCGATCACCAAGCTGGCTGCCGACTTCAAGTTCGCGCCGGGTACCGACACGCCCGTTCTGGTTGCCACCATCGTCAATGTGAACGACATGCGCAAGACGGCCCCCCTGGGTCGCACGCTGTCCGAACAGTACGCTTCCCACATGGCCGCAGCCGGCTTCAATGTGAAGGAGATGAAGCTGCGTGGCGACGTCTTCATCAAGGAAGAGACGGGTGAGTTGTTGCTGTCCCGCGAAATCAAGGACATTGCACGTGCTCACAACGCCGAGATGGTCCTGGTGGGCACCTATTCACCGGCCGCCAACTTCACCTACGTCAGCCTCAAGTTTGTGCGTACTGCAGACAGCCGCATCATCCGGGGTTACGACTACGCTCTCCCCAACGACAAGGACGTTCAGCGCCTGTTGCAGGCCCCCAACATGGCGGGGCGCTGAATCGGCTGCATGGCCTGTCCCGCATGAGCCCGGCACTGCCGGGCTTTTTTTGGACTGAACTGGCTCAGGCGATCGGGGTGAGCTTGGCCACGCTCAAGGCCAGCCATTTGGTTCCATGCCGGGGAAAGTTGATTTGGGCGCGGGCGTCGTCGCCGCTGCCTTCCAAGGTCAGCACCGTACCTTCGCCGAATTTGGCATGAAAGACCTGTTGCCCCAATCGCAATCCATGCGGCGGTGGAGCCTTGCGTTGAATTTGTGTACCAAATTGGGCATTAGCCCCCGTGGAATATGCGTAACCAGCTACAACATTCATAGCAGATTCAGGGTGCCACGACCGTCCAGTTCCCGGCTGCGGCGTCAGCCACTTGAGTGCGCCAGAGGGCAACTCTTCGAGGAATCGGCTTTTGACATTGAAGCGCGTCTGCCCGTGCAGCATGCGTGACTGCGACAGGCTCAGGTACAAGCGCTTGCGCGCCCGCGTGATGGCGACGTACATCAGACGCCGCTCTTCTTCGAGGCTGTCGCGGTCGTTCATTGCGTTCTCATGCGGGAAAAGCCCTTCTTCGAGCCCCGTGATGAAGACGCAGTCGAACTCCAGTCCCTTGGCGGCATGGACCGTCATCAATTGGATGGCGTCTTGCCCGGCCTGGGCCATGTTGTCACCCGCCTCCAGTGCGGCATGGGTCAGAAAGGCTGCCAAGGGCGACATCGTTTCACCGCCGTCGCCCACGGCTTCCTGGGTCTGTGCGACCGCGTCTCGTCCAAACCCTTCCTGGGTGACAAAACTTTCTGCCGCATTCACCAGCTCGTCCAGGTTTTCCAGCCGGTCTTCCCCTTCGCGGTCGGCTTGGTAGTGGGTTACCAGGCCGCTGGCATCGAGCATCTGCGCCACGATGTCGCGCAAGTTCATGTCGGCGGTTTGTTCCCGCAGCACGTCAATCTTTGCAACAAACGCGGCTATGGCGGTACCGGCGCGTCCCCCCAGAGCGCTGACGGCATCGTGCAGTGAACAGCCCATATCCCGAGCCAAATCCTGCAGCTGCTCCAAGCTGCGTGCGCCAATTCCCCGTGTCGGAAAATTCACCACCCGCAGGAAACTGGTGTCATCGTTGGGGTTCTCCAACAGACGCAGGTAAGCCAGCGCATGCTTGATTTCGGCACGTTCAAAGAAGCGCAGCCCCCCGTACACACGGTAAGGCACACCCGCATTGAACAGTGCGGTCTCCAACACACGGCTTTGGGCATTGCTGCGGTACAGGATCGCGATTTCCCTGCGCAAGTAGGCTGCTTCGCGCCCTTGGTCCCGCAGCAGGTTGCGCACTTCGTCGACGAGCCATTGCGCCTCGGCAAAATCGGTCGATGCCTCGTGCACGCGCACGGGTTCGCCGGGCCCCTGGTCAGTTCGCAGGTTCTTGCCCAAGCGCTGCGCGTTGTGGCTGATGAGTGCATTGGCACTGTCCAGAATGTTGCTGTGGCTGCGGTAGTTCTGCTCCAGTTTGATCTGGTGGCGCACCTGAAACTCGCGCACAAAGTCGGCCATGTTGCCCACGCGCGCTCCACGAAAGGCGTAGATGCTTTGGTCGTCGTCACCCACCGCGAGCACTGCGCCAGGTGGGGTGTCGGGGCTGGCCGCCTCGCCCTGCCCGGCCAACAGCTTGATCCAGGCGTACTGCAGCCGGTTAGTATCCTGAAACTCGTCAATCAAGAGGTGCCGAAAGCGGCGCTGGTAGTGTTCGCGTATGGGATCGTTGTCGCGCAACAACTCATAGCTGCGCAGCATCAGTTCGCCAAAGTCCACCACACCTTCGCGCTGGCATTGCTCCTCATACATCTGGTAGATGTCGACCTTGCGCCGTGTCTCGGGGTCACGCGCATCCACCATGGCGGGCCGCAAGCCGTCTTCCTTGCAGCCGGCAATGAACCACATCAACTGCTTGGCCGGGTAGCGTTCATCGTCAATCTGGTGCTGCTTACACAATCGTTTGATGGCGGAGAGTTGGTCTTGGGTATCCAGAATCTGAAAGCTCGCTGGAATCCCGGCCAGTTTGTGGTGCGCACGCAAGAAGCGGTTGCACAGGCCGTGAAACGTGCCGATCCACATACCGTGGGCATTGATGGGCAGCATGGCGGTCAAGCGGGTGAGCATCTCCTTGGCCGCCTTGTTGGTAAAGGTCACCGCCAGGATATTCGCTGGTGTGGCCTGTCCGCTTTGCAAGAGCCAAGCGATGCGGGTGGTGAGCACCCGCGTTTTGCCCGACCCTGCACCCGCCAAGATGAGCGCGGACTCTGCCGGGAGCGTGACCGCTGCACGCTGTTCGGGATTGAGTGCAGCCAGCAAGGGCGAGGTATCGGCAAATGGGTGAGGTGTACGCATGCGTGATTGTAGAAAGGCAACCCTGCCGCCCGTTGAAACGCACTAGGTGTCTTCCCGAATGGTCGAAACAAGACGTAACACCCAAGATCATGCCCCGATTGATCCTTGCCTTGTCTATACATTGAATGACTAAACTATCCTCACTTCATCGATCGGTTCTGACCGTTATTGCAACATTGTTTTTCACCGCTCCATGCTTAGCCGCGCCCCTGAATATAGGCGGCGTCAAAGTCGAAGAAGCGCTTGCCATTTATAACAATACGTTACTGCTCAATGGGGCGGGACTCATTGCCAACGGCAAGGCACCTGCGTATGTGGCACAAATCTATGCCAAGCAGAAGTTCAAATCACTGGACGAACTGTGTGCATTGCCAGGCCCTAAACGCTTGGTCTTGACTGCCATCAAGGAAGTCGACACAGCACCCATTGTCAAAATGTTCAACCGCAGTGTCGATGACATCGCAGGTCGAACCGATCGCGCCAAGTTGATTCCGGGACTGATGGGCATTGGCGAGGTCTTTAAGGCCAACCGAACCCTCAAAGCTGGTGATGTCATGACGGTCGATTGGGTTCCGATCACTGGCATGGTGATCTATATCGGCGGCAAGCTACAAGGGCAGCCGTACCGTGACCCCGAGCTATTCAAGGCCGCAATGGGCGTGTGGATGGGCCTCGCACCAGCCGATGAGAAGGTCAAGGACGCACTTCTGGGCAAGATGTAAAGCGATTCGGACGCGTTCGATCCAGCAGCGCAACGCGCGTGTCGCCTACACGCCATGCCCTCATTTGCATACAATCAGACACCGGGCCCAAGCAATTGGGACCCGGATTTTTTTTGTCCGGTCCCGTCCAAGTGCCTTTTGTCAATTCGACCACGACGGTTGAGCCTGCGCTGTGCGCAAGCGTCTAGCCCGATTCTGAAACAAACTCTGAAGGACCTTGGATCATGGAGATTTTTGACTACGACAACATCTTGCTGCTCCCGCGCAAGTGCCAGGTGGAAAGCCGCAGCGCCTGTGATGCTGGCATTGAACTAGGCAATCATAGATTTCGTCTTCCGGTCGTACCGGCCAACATGAAAACGGTTGTGGACGAGCCCATTTGCGAATGGTTGGCGCAAAACGGCTACTTCTATGTCATGCATCGGTTTGACCTGGACAATGTTCGTTTTACCCAATCGATGAAGGACAAAGGACTGTTTGCCTCCATTTCGCTGGGAGTCAAGGGACCGGACTACGCAACGGTAGAACGCCTGGTCGCCTTGGGATTGGCACCAGAATTCATCACCATCGACATTGCCCACGGTCATGCCGATAGTGTCAAAGCCATGATAGGGACGCTCAAGGAAAAGCTGCCTACTAGTTTTGTCATTGCAGGCAACGTCGGAACGCCCGAAGCGGTCATCGATCTGGAAAACTGGGGCGCTGATGCAACCAAGGTGGGTATTGGGCCTGGGAAGGTCTGCATCACCAAGCTCAAGACCGGTTTTGGAACCGGTGGCTGGCAACTGTCGGCCTTGAAATGGTGCGCCCGGGTGGCGACCAAACCCATCATTGCCGACGGCGGCATACGCAGCCACGGCGACATCGCCAAGAGTGTGCGTTTTGGTGCCAGCATGGTCATGATCGGCTCGCTGTTTGCCGGTCACGAAGAGAGTCCCGGTCGAACGGTCGAGGTCGATGGCCAACTGTTCAAGGAGTATTTCGGCTCCGCATCCGACTTCAACAAGGGGGAGTACCGGCATGTTGAGGGCAAACGCATTCTGGAACCCGTCAAAGGAAAGCTCGCGCAGACATTGCTGGAAATGGAGCAAGATGTGCAAAGTTCCATCAGTTATGCCGGTGGCAGAAAGCTGCTGGACATCCGCAAAGTCAATTATGTGATTTTGGGCGGCGACAACGCAGGCGAGCATTTGCTCATGTAGGCAACGGGGGAGCGCCGGTCACACGTAGGCCCGGCAGTGGGTTCGATGGGGCCAGGAAAGCTGAAGGCAAGCTGTCAACCCGTTCAAAATCCCCCGCAGTGCGAAGTGGCGTGGGCCACAATGGGTCGGCACTCACTCCATCAGAGCAGGCCGACGGAGCACACCATGAAAATCGCGGTTTTGGGTATTGGGCAAATGGGTTACCCCATGGCACGTCGACTGTGCGAAGCAGGATTTGAAGTCCATGCCTGGAACCGGACAGCGCAAAAGGCCCAGCGATTGGCCGCGTTCGGTTGCAAGATCCATGCTACTGCCGAGACCGCAGTTGCGCAGGCCGACACCGTACTAACGATGCTGGAGGACGGCACTGCAGTCGAGCAGGTGCTCTTTCACCAGGGTGTCGCTGCCGCCCTGGTTCCAGAAAGCCTGCTCATCGACATGTCGTCGATCAAGCCTATCCAGGCGCGAGACCACGCCGCTCGCCTCAGTGAACGCCATGTAGGCTACCTGGACGCACCCGTTTCCGGCGGAACCATCGGCGCAGAGAATGGAACTTTGGCCATTATGGTCGGGGGTAAACCCAGCGCTTTTGAACGCGCCGCAACCGTTTTCGAACAACTGGGCCGCGCCACGCACGTTGGACCCGTAGGCTCGGGGCAACTCACCAAGCTAGCCAACCAGATGATTGTGGGGGCGACCATCGGCGTTGTCGCCGAGGCGCTGCTCCTTTGTGAGCGCGGCGGTGCCCATATGGCCAAAGTGCGTGAAGCGATCACCGGCGGTTTCGCCGACAGCCGGATTCTGCAAGTGCACGGGCAACGCATGGTAGACCGGGATTTCGTGCCACGGGCACGCATGTCGGTACAGCTCAAGGACCTGCGCAACGCTTTGTCTACGGCGCAGGAAATCGGCTTTGATGCCCCCATCACGGCCCTGTTTGAACAGCTCTACGCAGAGGGCATTCAGCATGGCTTGGTCGACCTGGACCATGCAGGACTTTTCGTCGAGCTAGCCAGCCGCAACGGCATGAACTGATACGCCTGCCGCTCTTAGCCGCAAGACGAAAAACTAGCGGGCAGGCCGCGCCTTGGGCTTGGCACCTTTGGGAACAAATCCACGACCTTGGCCCGCACCAGACGCACCTGGCTTTGCAAAGCCGGTTCCGCGACCACCCGCATCTGGTCGTCCCGACGGGCGACGGTCCGTGCCAGGATGGGAGGGATTATGAAAGCCACCAAAGCCCAGTTCGCGTGCCGCACTGGAGGAGGACCGATCACCGCCCGCATGGCGTCCAGGACGCCCCCCTGGACCCGCAGGGCGGCCTCCGAAGCCAGCACCGCCAGAGCGAGGACGGTCATCGAAATGCTTGCCACGACCGCCAAAACTTGCCCCCGTACCGGGCTTGGCTTCTGGAAAGCGTTGGCGCGGCTCCAGACCAGGCAACACTTCCGACTTGAAGTGCTGGCGGGTGTAGGCTTCGATATCGAAGATACGGCGACGATCCCGGAACTCGGCAAACGTGACGGCCAGGCCGTCGCGCCCTGCACGCCCCGTGCGGCCAATGCGGTGCGTGTAGTCCTCGGCCTTCATGGGCAATCCATAGTTGAAAACGTGGGTGATGGTGGGCACGTCGATGCCACGCGCGGCCACGTCAGTCGCCACCAGAATTTGCACCTGGCCGTTGCGCAGGGCCGTCAGGCGGCGATTGCGCAGACCTTGGCTCAGGGCACCGTGCAGGGCCACGGCGTTGAAGCCTTCCTGTTGCAAATCTCCGGCGAGCCCATCGCACTCGATCTGGGTGCTGGCAAAGACGATGGCCTGGTTGATGGAGGCGTCCCGCAGCCAATGGTCCAGGAGCTTGCGCTTGTGGTGCGCGTTGTCGGCCCAGAACAGCACCTGCTTAATGTTGGCGTGCTTTTCTTGCGGATTGTCGATGCTGACGCGCTGGGGCTCGCGCATCACGCGGGCAGCCAACTGCTGGATGCGCGGCGCAAAGGTGGCGCTGAACATCATGGTCTGCTTGCGCTCGATGGTGAGCTGGTTGATCTCGGCCAAGTCATCGGAAAAGCCTAGGTCCAGCATGCGGTCGGCTTCGTCCACCACCAGGAACTGCACCTGGTCGAGCTTGATCTGCATGGAGCGCTGCAAGTCCAGCAGGCGGCCGGGTGTGGCCACCACCAGGTTGGCATTTTGCAGCTTGGCGATCTGGAGCTGGTAGGGCATGCCGCCTACCACGTTGGCGATACGCAGGCCCCGGCAGTGGCGCACCAGATCGATGGCGTCGTTGGCAACCTGCTGCGCCAGTTCGCGTGTGGGGCACAGCACCAGGGCACCCGGCACTGCGGCCTTGAAATGGCGGGGATTGGTGGGGTCCTTGCGCTTGGCGCGCTTGGGAGCGGGCTCACCGCGCTCCTGGGCTTGCGCCACAAGCAACTCCCACTCGGCGCGCTCGGCTTCAACCTGTTCAACTTGCTGGCGTAGCAGGGTGTGCAAGACCGGCAGCAAGAATGCAGCCGTCTTGCCACTGCCGGTTTGGCTGGACACCATCAA
This sequence comes from Rhodoferax sp., assembly GCA_041919095.1. Lineage (GTDB taxonomy): Bacteria > Pseudomonadota > Gammaproteobacteria > Burkholderiales > Burkholderiaceae_C > Allorhodoferax. The sequence goes on from JAYRUL010000035.1 coordinate 18,471, forward strand.
GTCATTGAACTTGGCGCTGGACGGTGTGCCTGCGGCACCGGGCAGGGCCAGCGGGATGGTTTTCAACTGGACGGCTGTGGGTTGCACATAGCCCAGGTCGCGCACGGCGTGCTGCAGTTCCAGGGCTAGGCCCAGGCTGGCGAACGCGTTGGGAGCGCTGGTGTCGGCCTGCGGCTGCGATGGCGCGCCCGAGTCAACGATGGAAATAGTTTCGGGCGCTACGGCATTTGCCGGCGCCAATACGGTGGTATCGGTCATGGTTTCATTCACACGCAGGTACGGCCGACTGTCTCAGCCGCTGCTGCCTTAGGGTTGAAAAAACATCAACCTTCAGTCGCAGCGTGCGCGACCCGCTGGGGATCGGCAAGGTTCCCTATCGTTGGGAACGGTGAATGAGGGGAGATGCACGTCGCCGCCAATTGCGGCAAAGCCTGCGATTATGACACGGCTTCGGGTTTTTACCTAATTCAGACGTAAAAAGTGCTCGCGGTAGTGCACCAGCTCGTCGATGGACTCGTGCACATCGGCCAAGGCCGTATGCCGTTGCTGCTTTTTGAAGGCGGCGTACACCTCCGGTCGCCAGCGCTTGGACAGCTCCTTGAGGGTGCTGACATCGAGGTTGCGGTAATGGAAGAACGCCTCCAGCTTGGGCATGTACTTGACCAAAAAGCGCCGATCCTGTCCCACGCTGTTGCCGCACAGGGGTGACCCATTGGCGGGCACATACTGTTTCAGAAAGGCGATGACCTGTTCTTGCGCTTGCGCTTCGGTCAATGTGGTTGCGCGCACCTTGTCGATCAGGCCACTCTTGCCGTGGGTACCCTTGTTCCAGGCATCCATCTGGTCCAGTACCGCATCGGCCTGGTGAATGGCCAAAGCAGGGCCTTCGATACGACACGTCAGATCCGGGCTGGTAACGATGACAGCAATTTCGATGATGCGCTCGCGCTCAGGGTCTAGGCCCGTCATTTCACAGTCCAACCAGACCAGGTTCTGGTCTGATTTCTTCAGGGGGGTGGTCGGTGTGGTCATGGGCTCAATTGTCACCGATCCCCTACACTGGCGCCCCATGACCGAATTCCTCCCTTCCAGTCCGTCGTCACTGATCCTGACCTGGGCTTTCGCTGCTGCGGTATGCACCAACATAGCCCTCAAGTTCTGGTTGGCCAGCCGCCAGATTCGCCACGTCGCACAGCACCGCGCCACCGTTCCGCAGCCGTTTGCAGATCGCATCTCTCTGGGAGCGCACCAAAAGGCCGCCGACTACACACTGGCCAAGACGCGACTGGGATTGCTGGAGCTGGTTTGGGGCACCCTGCTGATGCTGGGATGGACCTTGCTGGGTGGCTTGTCGGCGTTGAATGCGCTGCTTGCGGCCACACTGGGCACCGGCATTGGCCAGCAACTGGCCTTGGTGGCCGCGTTTGCGCTGATCGGCACATTGTTGGACCTGCCGTTTGCGCTGTACAGCACGTTTGTCTTGGAAGAGCGCTTCGGTTTCAACAAGACTACCCTGCGCTTGTGGTTGGTCGACACCATCAAGTCGGCTGCGCTATCAGCCGTAGTGGGGCTGCCCTTTTTGGCCCTGGTGCTGTGGATGATGGGCGCAACCGGTCCCTGGTGGTGGCTGTGGGTCTGGGGAGCCTGGACGGCCTTCAACCTGCTCGCCCTATGGGTGTATCCCACCTGGATTGCACCCCTGTTCAATCAATTCAAACCCCTGGAGGACGCCCAGGTGCGCGAGCGCGTGTCGGCGCTGATGACACGCAGCGGCTTCACCTCAAAAGGCTTCTTCGTGATGGACGGTAGCCGACGCAGTGCCCATGCCAATGCCTATTTCACGGGTTTCGGCACGTCCAAACGGGTAGTTTTCTTCGACACCCTCCTCGCTCAACTCACGCCCGCAGAGGTGGACGCGGTACTGGCACATGAGCTGGGACACTTCAAGCACCGCCATGTGCTTAAACGCATGCTGACTCTTTTCGGTGCCAGCCTGTTGGGCCTGGCGGTGTTGGGCTGGCTCAGCCAGCAAGTCTGGTTTTACACAGGACTGGGCGTCGCACCCAACCCCGTCGGTCCGAATGACGCGCTAGCCCTGCTGCTGTTCATGATGGTTCTGCCCTTAGCCAGCACGTTTGTGGGACCCTGGTTTGCGCACGCTTCGCGCCGCGACGAGTTCCAGGCCGACACGTATGCCGTGGCCCAGACCCAGGCCACCGACTTGGCCAGTGCACTGCTCAAGCTCTACCAGGACAACGCCTCCACCCTGACACCCGACCCTCTCTACGTGCGTTTTTATTACTCACACCCCCCCGCCTCCGAGCGGCTCGGACGCATACTGGGCTCTAGCTAAGTCCATGAGCAAGTCCGCGCTCTTGCAGCAGGGATTGGTGGTCGCCAGCCACGGACGCCATGTCTGGGTGGAAACCGCTGATGGGCAACGCCTGCTGTGCCATCCCCGCAGCAAAAAGAACCTCTGCGTGGTGGGTGACCAGGTGCAGTGGCTGCCCAGTGCCGACGAAGGCAGCATCGAAACCGTGCTGGAGCGTCGCAACCTGTTCTACCGGCAAGACGATATCCGCACCAAGTCCTTCGCGGCCAATATCGACCAGATCCTGGTACTGATCGCCGCGCAGCCCGAGTTTTCTGAGCACCAGCTCGCCCGTGCCTTGATTGCGGCCGAAGCAGCCGGCATTCACCCCGTGATTGCCTTGAACAAACGCGACCTGGTCGAGCCGTTTGCCCGTGCTTGGAAACGTTTGGCTCCGTATCGCGACATGGGTTATGCGGTGCTGGCCTGCGCCATCAAGCCCGCCCAGGGGGAGCCCGGCCAGTTGCCCGTCGAGCTGACAACCACCCTGGCAGGTAAACGCACTTTGGTGCTGGGACCGTCCGGTTCCGGCAAAAGTACGCTGGTGAACCATCTGGTGCCCCAGGCCCAGGCCCAGACCAATGCCATTTCCACTGCGCTCAATTCCGGCAAACACACCACCACCACCACCACGCTCTATTGGCTGGACGGCGCGCGCACCAGCGCCATCATCGATTCGCCCGGGTTTCAGGAGTTCGGGTTGCACCACATCGAACCCATGCATCTGGCCCAGTTGATGCCCGATCTGAAAGCCCAGACGGACGGTTGCCGGTTCTACAACTGCAGCCACTTGCACGAACCGGGATGCGCGGTGCGTGCGGCCGTACAACCCGGAATTTATGAAGAATTGGCCTCTAGCCCTCGTCAAATAAGCGTAAGCCGCTATTCAATTTATAGCAATTTGTTTGCCGAACTGTCGCAACCGCGCTATTAGGGTGGCGTGGAACCCGCTGGCGGCTTAGCCCAGCATGCGCGCCAGGGACAGCAAGGCCAGCAGCACAATCCACATCACCACCGTGCGCCACACCAGTCCCACCACCGCGCGCAGGTGCCCTGGCTGCGGTACGGCGGCATTCGGCTCTGCCTGCTCTTCGTCTAGCTGAACAGTGACGGCACCTGCCGTGGCCGCCAGGATGACGCCGTCACTGTCTCCGGGGTGCAAGGCTTCCTGGCGACGCCAGGCATCAATGGCTTCTTCGAAACTACCGACAAACGCAAAACTCAATGCCGTGAGCCGCGCCGGCAGCCAGTCGATCGCCCACCACGCGGCGCTGGCATTGGCCTGCATGGACGCACTGACATGGGCATCCAGTGGCAGGGGTTGCCGATTGGCATAGCGCCCCAGGTACTCGGCCACCCGATACAGCACAGCGCCCGCCGGCCCCAGGCCCAGGGCCGCTAACAGGGAGTACCAGGCAATGACGCCGAAGACATGGCGATGCGCCTGGATGACCGAGTGCGCAATAACGTGGCGCACAATCTGGCTGCGCTGCAAGGCCACCAGGTCTTTGCCCATCCAGGCGGCCAAATGCTGCCGCGCCAGCTCTTCGTCGCCAGCCAGCAGCGCATCGCGCACGGCCGTGAAGTGATGGCTGAACTGCCGAAAACCCAGCGTGGCGTACAGCACCGCAATGCTCCACACCCCAGCGGCAACCCACCCCAGCGACCAGACCAGCGCCCAGTGAATGGCACACACCAGCGCAGCTGGCACCACCACGCCTGCCGACCAGGCCAGCCAGCCGTGGTGGGAGCGCCCCGTGTCAAAGCTGCGCAGTGCCCATTGCACCCAGCCACGCATGCTGTTGTGGATGGGGTTGACCTGTCCCAACGGACGTGCCTGCTCCAGCAGCAACGCAAAAAGAATGGCAACAAAGCTCATGCAGCAATCATACCGAGGCGCTCCCCCTGTATGCCTTCATTCCTGCAGGAAACGGTACAGGTTGCGCAACATGCCCGCAGTCGCACCCCAGATATAGCGCTCCGCGTGTTGGTCGGTGTACGGCATGGAAAACCACTCGCGCCGCATGCCCTCCCACTGCACCGCGTGGCGACGGTGGTTGGCAGGGTTCATCAGATACGCCAAAGGCACCTCGAACACATCAGCCACCTCGTGGGGATTGGGCTTGAGCTCCAACACTGGCGGCACCAGGGCAACCACGGGCGTGACAATGTAGGCGCTGCCGGTGGTGTACACGGGCAAATTGCCGATCACGCGTACCAGGCCAGGGTCGAGGTTGATTTCCTCGTGGGCCTCACGCAGAGCGGTCGCTTGTGCATCGGTGTCCTGCGGATCGGCTTTGCCGCCTGGAAACGCAATTTGGCCGGAGTGGCTGGACAAGTGGGCGGTCCGCTGGGTCAGCAGTACGGTCAAGCCACCGGGTCGCTC
>JAYRUL010000036.1:0-22975 GCA_041919095.1 Rhodoferax sp.
GCCGGTGGAGCAGCTATGGGGGTTGCCGGTGCCGGTGCGCTGACCACTGCAGGGGCAATGGCAACAGGTGCGGGGGTCCATTCAGTAGGCTGCACATGGGGCGAGTCTGTAGCAAGCACGGGGGCTGCCGGCGCGCGCGGAGGTTGATGGCGAACCACGGCTGCGGGTTTGGGTTGAGGCTGTGGCGGTGCTGGATCGGGTTGCGCCGCGTATTCGAACAGCACCTGTGCCGGGACGATATGCTCGACCACGCGCCGCAGCAAACCCGACTGCAGCGCCCACAGCGCCGCAACGTGAAAGAGGAGCACGCTGGTAACGACGACCGTGTTTCGATTCACGCCCATGCTGCTTGGCCACTTAGAACTTGATGTTCAAGGTTACTTGCACGTTACGTCCGGACCCCGGCACATAGTGGCCGCTGTACAGGGCGTCGGCATACAGCACATTGGTGGCATTCGTGATGTTGCCCTTGAGAACATAGCGCTCGCTAAAGCTGTATTCGGCCATCACATCCAATGTGGTAAATGCCGGAGCCATCCAACCAGGGTTTCGATTAGGCGCTTGCTCGCTGCGGAAATTCAGCCCGGCGCCCAATCGAAGAGCCCGGCTGAACTGGTAGGTTGTCCACACCGTACCGCTATGGATAGGGGTGAGGGAAGGGCGTTCTCCCTGGCGTTCACCGGCGGAGGCGGTTGGTGAGGCCACATCAATCACGGCGTCTGGCATCCACATGTAGGAGCCATAGATTTCCCATTGCGGTGTGATCTTGCCCGTGACATCCACTTCCAGACCGGTGGTGTGGCGCTGTCCTGAGAGGAGAAATGCGGTTGCGGCCGAGTCCGGGTCGGTGTTGCGCTCGTTGAACTTGGTGGAGCGGAACACGGCGATGCGGGTCGTGGTGCGCTTGTTGGCACTGTCGAGCTTGGCGCCGAACTCGATGTTGTGGCTTTGCTCCGGTGGCGTATTCGCGCTCAGTGCACTGTACGAATAGGTATCGGCGGATGTATTGAATGACGTGCCGTACGAGAAATGGAACGACTGCAGCGCGTTGGGTTGGTACAGCACGCCTGCACGTTGACTCCAGTCCGATATCGTTTGTTGGTAGCTGGATGTCACGACTCCGCGGTCGGATAGGCTGTTAAAGTCTGCGCGCATGCTGTCAAAACGCAGTCCACCCAGCACTTTCCATGTGGGTGCGACATGGATCATGTCTTGTGCATATAGCCCCAGGTTGCTGGCGCTGAACGCGCTGGAGACACTAGTGGTACGTGCATCCTCAGCGACGCGTGCACCGTCGTTGGGAGTGCCGACTGTGGTGCGAGGTTTGGTGATGGCACTGGCACGAAAGACGTTTTTCGCCTCTCGCGCAAAGTCCACGCCCGCGAGCACTTCATGGCGAAGTCCCCATGCCTGGAACTTCTGGCTGAAGTCGCTTTGACCGTACGTGCCTTCCAAGTCCTGAATTTTGGGGTTGTTGCCGCGATTGAACGAGGTCGCCGGGAAAAAAGTGGTCAAGTTGGTCGCGGCTGCGCTGGTGAAACGGATTGCGCTGGCGCGTTGATCGCGCGTGTACTTGCCACTGCGCAATTGGGTTTTGAGCTCGGCCCCGTCTTGAAACCGGTGGGTATGGGCCAACGTCGCGTAGCGAGCCGTTCCGGCGTTGCGATCGCTGGCCATGCCGAAGTAGTCGCTGGGGTCTAGCGCGGAAATGATGGTCGTTGCGGACGCGGGTGACGATGCGGTCGGTCGGATCCAGGGTAGTCCGTAGTTGATGCCATTGTTGTTTTCCAGCGCATACAAGCTGACCAAGATTTCGTCTGCTGTACCGATACCCCAACGGTAGGCCAGTGCCGCGCCTTGCTTGTCCAGGCGGCTGCCAGAGCCGTTGTTGTCGGCTTTGGTGCCCATCGCATTGATGCGCAGCGCGGCGTTGTCGCCGGTTTGTTGGATGATGTCGGCAACGATGCGGCGGTAATTGTGACTACCCAGGGTCACGCTCACCTCGTTTTCGTCGATGGCGCGAGGCAACTTGGTGACCTGGTTGACGGCACCGCCCGTTGAGCCCCGACCAAACAACATGGACGCAGAGCCACGCAACAGTTCGATACGGTCATTGTTGAAAGTATCGCGATCGTAGAAAGCAGGGTCGCGCATGCCATCGACAAAGATGTCGCCGGTCGTGGCCAGGGAAAAGCCGCGTAGCCGGATGTCTTCTTCGCCCCCTTCGGCGGCTTGAAAGCTCACGCCAGCGGTGTTGTGGAGTACGTCTTTCAATGTGTCAAGATTGCGGTCATCGACCAGTTTTTCGGTGACAACGGTCAATGACTGGGGTATGTCGCGCAGTGCTTGGTTGCCTTTTCCGATGCCGGTCGTGGTGGCCCGAAGCGCGTCCTTGCCCTCGGGCACCTCAGCCTTTTCTGTCACCGTAACCGGCTTCAACGTGCCGGTGGACGCGACGCGAGAGACTTGCGCATGCAAACCGTTCGTTGAGACGAGGAGCGCTACGGCAAAGGGAATGGGACCCAAGATACGGCGTTGGGTTGGTTGATGGGGCATGGGTCGAGATGAGGCTCGCGGCATGTGGAATCCAGAATAGAAACAGAAGTGAAAAGTATAGCAGTAATGCGAACGATTCGCAATACAAATGCAAAAAACTGTCGAGGTTTTGCAGCAAGTGAAGTGAACGAGCGACTCTCGCTCCGAATTCTGTCGACTCATCGGCAATCAGTCCGGCTCCTGCCGTCCGACGCAATCGCCCGCTACCGATCAGTAGATCAATCGCTCAGGATGTATTTCTTGCAGAATGGTTGTGGCGATTTCTTCAATGGACTTCGTGGTTGTTGAGAGCCAGCGTATCCCGGCGCGGCGCATCAGCGTTTCGGCCTCGTTAACCTCCATGCGGCAATTCTCAAGGGATGCGTAGGTTGAGTTGGGTCGACGCTCATTGCGTATCTCTGATAATCGCTCAGGTTGAATCGTCAAGCCAAAGATTTTGGCTTTGTGAGGCAACAAAGCTGGTGGAAGCTGTCGGCGGTCGAAATCTTCGGGAATGAGGGGGTAGTTTGACGCCTTTAGTCCGTATTGCATCGCCAAATACAGTGACGTGGGGGTCTTTCCGCTGCGGCTCACACCAATCAATATGACATCGGAGTGCTCCAAATCGCGATTGAGTTGCCCGTCGTCGTGCGCAAGGGAGAAGTTGATTGCTTCAATTCGACTTTGGTACTCTTTGCTTTTGCTGGCGTCGCTAAAACGCCCGATGCGATGATTGGATTTGAGTTGAAACTCTTGCTCCAACGGGTGCACAAACGTGCCAAACATATCAAGCAACATCCCTTGGCAGTTTCCTTGAATGACGTGAAGTACTTCCATGTTGACCAGTGTTGTGAATACGATGGGTCGGTAGCCATCCATCACTGCAGCATGGTTGATTTGGCGAACGGCTTGGTGTGCTTTGTCGACGGTGTCAATAAAGGGCAGACGGACATGACGGGCCTTCGTCTCGAACTGCGCCAAGATCGCATTGCCAAAGGTCTCTGCAGTAATTCCGGTTCCGTCAGAAACAAAAAAAATAGTGCGGTGCGTCATGCGAAAAAAGGTTGTCAGTGAAATGAAAGCGGCCACAAGAAATTGGACTCTGCACGAAGGATGTGCCGCCTACAATGGCGCCAGTTCGCGCATTTTCGCACTTCAAAACTAGCCCAAAAACTAACAACTAGGCCTGTTTTCGAGGTGAGCGCTGTCAGCTCGGCCAGCGTTAGCCGGTGTGCTGGGCGGCAGTGAAGGTTTTTTAACTTCCGGAGCTTTGCCATGTCCACACGCTTTAGTCCGACCGCCTTGGTCGTTCCTTTCGAACAATTACGCATGACCGACGTGGAGTCGGTTGGCGGCAAAAACGCCAGTTTGGGGGAAATGATTTCTCACTTACCCAGTGGCGTCAAGGTGCCGACTGGTTTCGCAACAACGGCGCACGCCTATCGAGAGTTCCTGAAATTTGGTGGATTGACGGACCAGATCAGCGCGAAGCTGTCCGCCTTGGACGTCGAGGATGTACGTGCGCTTGCACAAGTAGGGGCGGAGATTCGCGCGCTGGTCGAAGCGCAGCCATTTCCACCTGCGCTAGAGCAAGGCATACGGGAGGCGTTTGCTACGTTAAGTGAAGGAAATGCGGACGCCACGTTTGCCGTGCGCTCCTCGGCCACGGCAGAAGATTTGCCTGATGCTTCTTTTGCCGGACAGCAAGAGACTTTCTTGAATGTGCATGGGGTTGAAGCGATCTTGCACAAAGTGCGCGAGGTTTTTGCGTCGTTGTACAACGACCGGGCGATCAGCTATCGAGTACACAAAGGGTTTGCGCATGATCTGGTTGCGCTGAGCGCAGGTATTCAACGCATGGTGCGTTCTGATATCGGCGCTTCTGGTGTCATGTTCACTATCGACACGGAGTCTGGTTTTTCGGATGTCGTCTTCATTACGTCCAGCTATGGCCTGGGTGAAACCGTTGTGCAAGGCGCTGTCAATCCGGATGAGTTTTATGTCCATAAGCCCATGCTCAAGCAGGGAAAGCGTGCTGTCATTCGCCGCAACCTTGGTTCAAAGCTCATTCAGATGGTGTTCACTAGCGCCGAAGAAAAAACGGCATCGGGAAAACTAATCAAGACCGTCGACGTTCCCCCCGAACTTCGAAACCGGTATTCATTAACCGACAGTGACGTCGAGCAATTGGCTCAGTACGCCTTGCTCATCGAAAAGCACTATGGTCGCCCCATGGACATTGAGTGGGGCAAAGATGGGGTTGATGGGCAACTTTATATCCTGCAAGCCCGACCTGAGACCGTAAAGAGTCAAACGGGCAATCAAGCAGAGGTGCGCTACAAGTTGAAAGAAACTGGGACCGTTTTGGCTGAAGGTCGCGCCATTGGTCAGAAAATCGGTACGGGGCCGGTACGGATTGTTCACAGCATTGCCGATATGGATCAGGTTCAGCCGGGTGATATCTTGGTAACGGACATGACCGACCCGAATTGGGAGCCCGTCATGAAGCGAGCTGCGGCAATCGTTACCAATCGAGGAGGCCGTACGTGTCATGCCGCCATCATCGCACGTGAGCTGGGCATCCCCGCAGTAGTGGGCTGCGGTCACGCGACTGAGGTGCTCAAAGATGGAACGTTGGTTACTGTCAGCTGCGCCCAAGGTGATACCGGGTTCATTTACGACGGGTTGCTCGAGACCGAGATTACGGAAGTGCAACGCGGGGCGATGCCAGAAATTCCGGTCAAGATCATGATGAATGTCGGCAATCCCCAACTGGCATTTGATTTTTGCCAGTTACCCAACCAAGGTGTCGGTCTTGCCCGGTTGGAATTCATCATCAACAACAATATTGGCGTTCACCCGAAGGCAATTTTGGACTATCCCAATGTGGATGCGGATCTAAAGAAAGCTGTCGAGTCTGTTGCACGAGGCCACGCCAGTCCGCGTGCCTTTTATGTGGATCGTGTAGCTGAAGGCGTGGCAACAATCGCTGCAGCCTTCTTCCCCAAGCCGGTCATCGTGCGACTGTCGGACTTCAAGAGCAACGAATACCGAAAGCTCATTGGTGGTAGCCGATACGAGCCTGAAGAAGAGAACCCGATGTTGGGATTTCGCGGTGCCGCCCGTTACGTGAGCCATGATTTCGGCGAAGCTTTTGCAATGGAGTGTGAAGCGCTGAAGCGCGTTCGTATCGATATGGGTTTGTCCAATGTGCAGGTGATGGTGCCCTTTGTTAGAACGCTGGGACAAGCCAAGAAAGTGACCGAACTGTTGGCGTTTCACGGTTTGCGCCGGGGGGAGGATGATCTCAAAATCATCATGATGTGCGAGATTCCCAGCAACGCGATCTTGGCCGAACAATTCTTGGAATACTTTGATGGATTCTCGATAGGATCCAATGACCTGACCCAATTGACTTTAGGTCTGGATCGGGACTCAGGATTGGAGCTACTGGCTGCTGATTTTGACGAACGTGATCCCGCAGTGACCTCCCTGATTGGGATGGCGATAGCAGCATGCCGCAAGCAAGGGAAGTACATTGGAATATGTGGTCAGGGCCCGAGCGATCATCCCGACTTTGCCGTTTGGTTAGAGAAACAGGGGATTTCATCCATTTCGCTCAACCCCGACTCGGTTATCTCCACTTGGCAAGCACTAGCCATTAGATGACCCAGCAAGTTCCACAGCGCCAGTGGGTGTTACATGCCACGCTTCTGGCGTTGTGGTTTTTTGCGTCTTTTGGCGTTGTTTTTTTTGCCCGGGACCTGAACTTTGAAGTTGCCGGTTGGCCACTGGGCTTCTGGTTTGCAGCGCAAGGAACGGTTCTCGTTTTCGTCGCGATTGTGGTTGTCTTCGCATGGCGATGCAATCGTGCAAATCCCAGCGATGCAGCGTTTAATCACGGCGACTTTTCCCTATACCAACGCGTATTGCATCGTCGCTTTGGTCTCTATGTAGCGGGACTATTGGTTCTGTTGGGGGCACTTGCCGCTGCTGAGCAGTTTGGACTCTCGAAGGCGTGGGTCGCTGGTATTTTTTTGTTGGCCACCTTGGCAATGTATGCAGCAATCGGAGTCTACGCACGAACCTCTGATTCCAACGAATACTACGTCGCCGGACGACGGATACCTGCCGTTTATAACGGTATGGCCACCGCGGCCGATTGGATGAGTGCCGCGTCGTTCATCAGTTTGGCAGGCGGTCTGTATCTACAAGGTTTCTCGGGGCATCCAGATCATGCTGGTGGGTTGGCCTACATTTTGGGATGGACCGGTGGATTCTGTTTGGTTGCGTTGTTGGTCGCACCGTACTTGCGCCAAATGCAGTTGTATACGGTGCCTGACTATTTTGCAGTCCGTTTTGGTGGACGTTGGCCTCGGATAATCGCCGCATTGGCCGCTGTGCTTTGCTCATTTACCTATGTTGTGGCGCAGATCTATGGTGTTGGACTGATTACTTCGCGTCTAACAGGGGTTCACTTTGAAATTGGAATTTTGCTGGGGCTCGGAGGTGTGTTGGTTTGCTCCTTCTTAGGTGGGATGCGGGCGGTCACGTGGACACAAGTCGTGCAGTATGTCATCATCATTCTGGCTTTTCTGATCCCTGTTTCCTGGTTGGCTTACAAACAAGTTGGAAATCCACTCGCACCCTTGGCGTATGGGTCCCAACTTCGCAATATTTCGTCGATTGAACAGGAGCTGATTGCCTCTGCAGCGGAGCGTGCAGTGGTTGAGCAATACCAGCAAAAGGCCAATGACTTGAAAGAGAAGCTGCTGGATGTAGAGGCATCGCTGCAAACTGATCGGCAGTTGCTGCGAGCGCGACTGCGGGCTTTGGGGGATCAGCGCGCCGACAACGAACAGGCGGTTGCATTGCGGCGCGAGCTTGCAATGTTGCCCAAGGATGCAAAAACTGCAAGAGAGCGATGGACGCGCGAGTTGGTCGAATACCAAGAGCGAGCACAACCACTTGCTGGCATGCCACTGCATTCATTGCCGTTTGCCGGTGACCCAGACGGAACTTCGGAGCAACGCGATCTGTTTAACACTTCGCGACTGAATTTCCTGGCGTTAATGTTCTCACTCATGGTTGGAACTGCCGGGTTGCCTCATCTTTTGACGCGCTACTACACGTCACCGACTGTTGCAGAGTCACGGAATGCCGTGGCGTGGTCGCTGGTGTTCATTGCAATGTTGTATCTTTCGGCCCCTGCCTTGGCGGCACTGGTGAAGTATGAAGTGATGGCAAATCTAGTGGGACAACCGTTTGATGGCTTACCCGCATGGGTGGCGCAGTGGGCGCGCGATCCGAGCTTACTCAAGGTAGAAGATGTCAACGGAGACCGCGTGTTGCAGTTTGCCGAGATCAAGATTGGCGCGGACTTGGTTATGCTTGCGACGCCTGAAATTGGGGGTTTGCCCTACGTAGTATCGATGTTGGTTGCGGCGGGTGGGCTGGCAGCAGCTTTGAGTACTGCAGATGGTTTGTTGCTGACAATTGGAAACGCAGTCGCACATGACCTGCCAAATCAATCTGAAAGCAACCGCGTTGAGTCGATGCGACGAGTAATGTGGTCGAAGTTCGCGCTCCTGATGGTGGCATTGATTGCAGCGTATGTAGCAGCGCAACGACCCGCTGGGATTTTGGAATTGGTGTCTGCGTCGTTTTCGCTGGCAGGGTCTGCGTTTGTTCCTGCCATGGTTCTGGGTATTTTTTGGCGACGTACATCTCGAATTGCAGCGACTGCTGGCATGCTGTTTGGCTTGGCGACAACCCTCTGTTACATGGTAATCAATGTTCCTGCATTTCGAACTGCAATGCGATTGAGCGGTGAAGGTCTGTGGTGGGGCATACAACCCGTGTCAGCGGGTGTTTTTGGTGTTGCTGCTGGCTTAATCGTTATTGTCTGCATGAGCTTTGCTTTTCCGCATGTTGAAGCCCTGCCGCCAGATGGGAAGCGGAGCGAATCAATTTTCTAAGCGAATTCGCTATAATGGAGGGCTTTTCACCTTGCTGCACCTCCATTCGACGCGGAGGGTAGCTTTTCTTACCCGCTACTGCGGGGTATCCAAAAGGAGCTTCAATGCGTCATTATGAAATCGTTCTCATGATCCATCCGGATCAGAGCGAGCAGGTCCCTGCCATGCTCGAGCGTTACAAGGGCATGATCATCGCAGGTGGTGGCAAAGTCCATCGCGTAGAAGATTGGGGACGTCGCCAGATGGTCTATCTGATCAACAAGCTGGCCAAAGCGCACTACCTTTGCTTGAACATCGAAGCTGGCAAAGACGTTATGTCAGAACTAGAACATGCTTTCAAGTTTAATGATGCGGTTTTACGTCACCTGACGGTACTGAAGAAGAAAGCGGAAATCGGTCCTTCTTCTATGATGAAGACTGTGGAGCGTGAAGAATCGCGCAAGAATCAACAGGCTGAGTTCCAAAGCTAAGACACCTAGTTACGGAGCGTGCCAACCAATTTATTGGTCTTAACCGCGTGTATTACACAGTGCGAGTCATTGCGATACACACCTGCTGGACTACCTGCTCTGGGAGTGCAAATCGAGCATCAATCCCAAGTGCTGGAAGCAGGAACCAGTCGTCAGATCCAGACAACTATCAAGGCGGTGGCCTTGGGGGCCATCGCGGAGCGGTTGGCGCAACAAACGGTTGGCAGTGTTCGGACATTTCGCGGTTTTTTGGCAACGCCCCGTAATGGAAAAGGGCTTGTTTTTCACATTCAAGAGTTTTCGCTAGATTAAATTTTCAGGAGCCTCTCATGGCAACGTTTAAGAAGTTCAACAAGGACAAGCGTCCAAAGCGTCCCGCACAAAATCTGCTTTTCAAGCGCAAGCGCTTCTGCCGCTTCACCGTGGCTGGTGTTGAGGAAATCGACTACAAGGATGTCGATACCTTGCGTGATTTCATTGCTGAAAATGGCAAGATTATTCCCGCTCGTTTGACCGGCACCCGTGCCATTTATCAGCGCCAGCTCAACACCGCCATCAAGCGCGCGCGCTTCTTGGCTCTGTTGCCTTACAGCGATCAGCACAAGATCTAAGGAGTACCGACCATGCAAATTATTCTGCTCGACAAGGTCGTGAACCTGGGCAACTTGGGCGACATCGTCAAAGTGAAAGACGGCTATGCGCGCAATTTCTTAATTCCTTCGGGGCGTGCTCGTCGTGCGACCGCTGAAGCAAAAGCGGCTTTCGAAGCGAAGCGCGCAGAGCTGGAAAAAGCGGCGGCAGGTAAGCTGGCAGAAGCCCAAGCCTTGGGCGAAAAGCTCGCGGGATCCACGATCAAACTGACTCAAAAAGCGGGTGTTGACGGGCGCCTCTTCGGCTCCGTTACCAATACCGACATTGCAGAAGAGCTTGGAAAGCAAGGCTACAAAGTCGTCAAATCGCAAATTCGGATGCCCAATGGTCCAATCAAGACGGTGAGCGATAGCACCGTTGCTGTTGCATTGCATACTGACGTTTTGGTAGATATCAACGTTTCGGTGTACGGCGAGACGGCTTAATTTCTGTCCATTCGAGCGGAGGCCGCGCATCGAATGCGCAACTTTTCGCTGCAAACCGTGAGGGGGTCTACTCCTTACGGTTTTTTTTTGGCCGTCTTCGTGTTTCCACTGCTTGTCCACACCTTGCCCTCTGTTTGTACCCAGGTATTCACTCGACAGGTATAGGGCCGACGCGTAAGCTTCGAAGGTTGTACCCATCGTGCTGACTTGATATTTATGCTTCCAGCTATTGAAGAGTATTCCAACGATCCTCAGATTGCCCAACTGCGCGTTCCCCCCCATTCCATCGAGGGGGAGTCCAGTGTCTTGGGAGGGCTGTTGCTTGACAACGAGCGTTGGGATCGTGTGGGTGATCTGCTGAATGATTCAGATTTCTACCGTTACGAACACCGACTCATTTTCAGTGCCATCGGTGCTCTCATCAACGCGGGTAAGCCGGCTGACGTGATTACGGTGTTTGAGTATCTGCAGAATCAGGGGCGTAGTGATGAAATTGGTGGTCTGGCCTATCTGAACTCCTTGGCGCAATTTGTGCCGAGTGCGAGCAACCTGCATCGTTATGCTGAAATCGTTCGCGAGCGAGCCTTGCTTCGAAAACTGGTAACAGCCAGCGACGAAATAGCGACGGCGGCTTTTAATCCACAAGGTCGGCCCGTCAATGACATTGTGGATGAATCCGAACGCAAAATCTTTGCGATAAGCGAGCAGGGCAAGCGCAACAAGCAAGGGTTCCAGAGCATGGATGCGTTGGTCGTCAGCTTGCTGGATCGTGTCCAGGAGATGGCCGACAACCCAAATGATGTAACCGGCGTGCCGACGGGTTTCTACGACCTGGACCGCATGACGGCCGGTTTGCAAGCCGGAGACCTCATTGTCTTGGCAGCACGTCCGTCTATGGGCAAGACCGCATTGGCCATCAACATCGCGGAACACGTCGCCTTGAACGAGGGTCTGCCTGTGGCTGTCTTTTCGATGGAAATGGGGGCAGCTCAATTGGCGGTGCGTATCGTCGGCTCTATCGGGCGAATCGACCAGGGCCATCTGCGTACCGGTCGTCTCAAAGATGACGAGTGGCCGCGTTTGGCCGAGGCTGTAGAGCGTCTTCGAGACATGCCTTTGCACATCGACGAAAGTGCAGGCTTGACCTCAAGCGAGCTACGCGCAAATGCGCGGCGTTTGGCGCGAAACTGCGGCAAGTTGGGCTTGATTGTGGTCGACTACTTGCAGCTCATGAGCGGTACCAGTGGGGACGGCGAAAACCGAGCGACCGAGCTTGGTGAGATATCGCGTGGTTTGAAGATGCTTGCGCGTGAGCTTCAGTGCCCCGTCATCGCGTTGTCCCAGCTCAATCGCTCAGTCGAGCAACGTCCAGACAAACGCCCCATGATGAGCGACCTGCGTGAATCGGGCGCGATTGAGCAGGATGCCGACATCATCATGTTTATTTACCGCGATGAGTACTACACCAAGGACCAATGCAAGGAGCCGGGTGTAGCAGAAGTCATTATTGCTAAGCAGCGAAACGGTCCGACCGGGACCGTTAAGCTTGCGTTCCTGAAACCGTTGACCAAATTCGAGAGCCTGGCCAGTGGCGGCGGGGATTATTGAAGAGAGGGTGGGACTTAGAGAACGTCGCTGGCAAAGTCAGCAAGCCGTGACCGTTCACCGCGAGCGAGTGTGATATGGCCTCCGTGGGGCCATCCTTTGAAACGATCCACGGCATAGGTCAAACCCGACGATCCTTCGGTCAAGTACGGTGTGTCTATCTGCGCCAGATTGCCCATACAAATGATCTTGGTGCCTGGCCCGGCGCGCGTGATCAGTGTCTTCATTTGCTTGGGGGTGAGATTCTGGGCCTCGTCAATGATCACATACTTGTTCATGAACGTGCGTCCGCGCATGAAGTTCATGCTTTTGATCTTGATTCGGCTCCGGATTAGCTCATTGGTCGCTGCGCGGCCCCATTCCCCGGCGCTGGTGTCGGCCTTGCCTAGCACCTCTAGATTGTCGTCAAGGGCTCCCATCCAGGGGCCCATCTTTTCTTCTTCGGTGCCTGGCAGGAACCCGATGTCTTCCCCGACGCTGACGGTGGCACGGGTAACAATGATTTCGGTGTAGCGGCGGTCGTCCAGTACCTGCGTGAGGCCCGCCGCCAACGCCATCAATGTTTTGCCCGTACCCGCGGTTCCCGTGAGGGTTACAAAGTCGACGTCTGGGTCCATAAGCAGGTTCATGGCGAAGTTCTGCTCCCGATTACGGGTTGTTACACCCCACACGGCGTTCTTGAGATGGTTAAAGTCCCGGAGTGTTTTGAGTACGGCGGTTGTGCCACGAATTTCGGTTACGCGCGCGTAAAGGCTAGGTTCTCCCGCAGCCTCAAAAAATACAAACTGGTTGATGTACAAGGTTGGCACTATCGGTCCTTCAATTTTGTAGAAGGTATGTTGTCCTTGTTGCCAACTCTCGACTGTGTGTCCGTGCGTACTCCAGAAATCAGGAGGAAGCGCCAATGCTCCTGAATACAGCAGATCGCCATCTTCCAGTGTTTTGTCGTTCTGGTAGTCGTCTGTGCCAAGCCCTAGCGCGCGCGCTTTGACGCGCATGTTGATGTCCTTGGACACCAAAACCACTTCACGCGGTGCGTACTTCTGCCGCAGTGCCTCAACCACTCCCAGAATCTGGTTGTCGGCCTTTCCCTGCGGCAGGCTGGTCGGTAGGTCATATTGCAAAGGCTGTGTCTGAAACAGCAACTTGCCACGCGCATCCTTGTTTCCGGTGCTGGACAAATCAAATCCAGCTGTAATGTCCGCCCCCGGTGCGGCGGCCAAAGCATCCAGTGTGCGGCTGCTTTGTCGCGCATTGCGCGCCACCTCAGTCATTCCCTTTTTATGACCGTCCAACTCTTCCAGCACGATCATGGGAAGAAATATGTCGTGCTCCTCAAAACGGAACAAAGACATTGGATCGTGCAACAAGACGTTGGTGTCCAATACGAACAACTTGGTCGGACCCTTGGGGGGCGATTTGCGCATGCGTTTGGTTTGCGCAGTTTGACTGCTTGGAGCTGGATCGGCGAACGCTGGGGCAGTGACTTCCGTGGAAGGCTCTGGCGCATTCCCGGGCTTCATCGTTGTCACCTTGGCTGAATGGCTGTTCTCTGCGCGTATGCCGTTCGTGCGTTTGACTGGCGCGTCAGCAATGCTGGAAGGGCTGGGACTACGACCAGAGGATTTCTTTTCCGGACGTTTGGCGCTCGGTGCTAGGGCAGCAAAGTCCTTGGCGGAAAGTCGATCGGCTTGTTTTTTCGGGGCGGGAGGCAAAGGCATCGGATCATTATGCACGAGCCCAATGACAAACCCAACGGACCGGCTACGCGACCTTTTTAAGGGCTTTCACTGCCTTGAGCACGTCGTCGACATGGCCAGGCACCTTGAGACCGCGCCACTCTTCCTTGAGGATTCCATCTGCGCCGATGAGGAAGGTGCTGCGTTCAATCCCTTTAACCTTCTTGCCATACATGATCTTGTTTTTGACAACACCGAACATGTGACACATCTTCTCTTCGGTGTCGGCAATCAATTCAAACGGCAGTTCTAACTTGGCCTTGAATTCATCATGCGACTTCATGTTGTCGCGGGACACACCAAACACCGTAGCACCGGCTTTCACAAAATCCTTGTACTTGTCCCGAAACTGCATGGCTTCGGTTGTACAGCCGGGCGTATTGTCTTTTGGATAGAAATACAGCACCAGTGTCTTGCCAGCGTGGTTGGAGTTGGTTACCCTGACGCCGCCAGTGGCACTGGCTTCAAATTCAGGGATGGGCTTGTTGACAACGATCGCCATAGGGTAATTTGAGTCTCGTGTTCTGGTCGTGGCAGCGGGATCAAGCGTGACAGAGTTTGATTCCACCCCGAGTGCAACCCGAGATTTTACCTTGAAATGACACGACTTCCCATTTAGCCCGGCAACAAAAGCGCAACAGCCACGCGGCGGCCTTCGCTGGCGAGAAAGTTGTAGGTTCTACAGGCTGCCTGCGTATCCATCGTTTCAACCCCTATGCGTTGGGTCATAAACGCGAGAAGCCAAGCTGGTTGGGGAAAGCGAATTTTCGGTCCGCTGCCAAAAATCAAAATCTCCGTCTTGATGGATGCGAGGCGCTCAAAGTGTGATGCGTTCAGGTTGTCAAAGTTGCTACAACCCCACGCAAACCGGTCGCCCGCCGTGCTGATGACCACGCTGGATGTGCATTTTTCACCGTTGATGGCCACCCAATCCGGGCCGTACGCGGTGATGGACAGGCCTTCAATCCTGTCTGGCTGGAACTTCATGGTGCCCTCGGGGAGATTTGCATGCTGCGCTGCACTAAAGGCAGGCGGAACTGTGGTCAAATTATAGGTTTCGCCCTGTCATCCTGACTTTCGGAGGGACTTTGAAGACGATTCAAAAATCGGCCAAGCTGGCCAATGTGCTCTATGACGTGCGCGGCCCCATCGTGGAGGCGGCCAAGCAAATGGAGGACGAGGGCCAGAAGATCATCAAGCTCAATATCGGCAACATGGCGCCGTTTGGCTTTGATCCCCCCGAAGAGATCATGCAAGACATGATCCGCAACCTACCCGATTCCGCCGGGTACTCCGATAGCAAGGGCATCTTTGCCGCGCGCAAGGCAGTGATGCACTACACCCAGCAACTGGGCATTGCCGGTGTGACGCTGGAAGACATCTACCTCGGTAATGGGGCCAGCGAACTCATCGTGATGGCCACCAATGCACTTCTTAACGATGGTGACGAACTGTTGCTGCCATCCCCCGACTACCCGCTGTGGACGGCGGCCACCACGCTCTCGGGCGGCAAGCCGGTGCACTACGTCTGCGACGAAGCCAACAACTGGATGCCCGACCTGGCCGATATGCGCGCCAAGGTCACGCCGCGCACGCGCGGCATCGTCGTCATCAACCCCAATAACCCGACTGGCGTGGTCTATAGCGTAGAGCTGCTGCGCGGCATTGTGGCCCTGGCGCGCGAGCACAACCTGGTGCTGCTGGTGGACGAGGTCTATGACAAGGTGTTGTACGAAGGCATCCAGCACACGGCCATGGGTTCACTATCGACCGATGTGCTCACGCTTACCTTCAATTCGCTCTCCAAGGCCTACCGTTCCTGCGGCTACCGGGCCGGCTGGATGGTGGTGTCGGGCAACAAGGCCGCCGCCAAGGACTACATCGAAGGCCTGAACATGCTGGCCAACCTCAAGCTCGGCTCCAACGTCCCGGGCCAATGGGCCATCCAAACCGCCCTGGGTGGTTACCAGAGCATTGCCGACCTGGTGCGGGAAGGCGGGCGCCTGCGCCGACAGCGCGATCTGGCCTACGAGCTGATCACCGCCATTCCCGGTGTGACCTGCGTCAAACCCCAAGCCGCGCTGTATATGTTCCCGCGCCTGGACCCCGTGATGTACCCCATCGCCGACGACCGCCAGTTCTTCATGGAAGTGCTGCGCGCCACGCGCGTCATGCTGGTGCAGGGCACGGGCTTCAACTACCCGGACAACCAGCATTTCCGCATCGTGTTCCTACCGCACGAGGACGACCTGCGCGAGGCCATCAGCCGCCTGGCCAAGTTCCTGGAGCAGTACCGGCAGCGATACGGCACCTGATTTACTATGATTTTGATAGCTGCTTACGCATATTCTGCGGGGGCTAGCGCTTGTTTTTACCTTGCGGGACAGTCCGCAGTCGCAATGCGACAAGCTCTGTCCCCAACTGATTAGAGAGTGTTATGAAACCCATCCAAGTAGGCCTGCTGGGCATTGGCGTCGTCGGCTCGGGTACGTTCCACGTACTGCAGCGCAACCAGGAAGAAATCCAGCGCCGCGCCGGCAGGGGCATTGCCATCACCATGGTGGCCGACCTGGACGTTGCGCGGGCCCAGTCCATCGTGGGGCCCGACGTCAAGGTGGTGAACGACGCACGAGCCGTCATCGCAAACCCGGACATCGACATCGTCATCGAACTGATCGGCGGCTATGGCATTGCCAAGACCCTGGTGCTGGAAGCCATTGCCGCGGGCAAGCATGTGGTCACCGCCAACAAGGCGCTGCTGGCCGTGCACGGTACCGAGATCTTTGCCGCCGCGTCTGCCAAGGGCGTGATGGTGGCCTTTGAGGCGGCCGTGGCCGGAGGCATCCCCATCATCAAGGCGCTGCGCGAAGGCCTGACCGCCAACCAGATTCAATGGGTGGCGGGCATCATCAACGGCACGACCAACTTCATCCTGTCCGAGATGCGCGACAAGGGTCTGGACTTCGACGTGGTGCTCAAAGAGGCGCAGCGCCTGGGCTATGCCGAGGCCGACCCCACCTTTGACATCGAGGGGGTGGACGCCGCGCACAAGGCCACCATCATGTCGGCCATTGCCTTCGGTATCCCGGTGCAGTTCGACAAGGCTTATGTGGAGGGCATCACCAAGCTGGGCTCCAGCGACATCAAGTACGCCGAGCAACTGGGCTACCGCATCAAGCTGCTGGGAATTGCCAAGCGTCGGTTTGCCGACCCGGCCAAGCGCGGCCCCGAGGGCATCGAGTTGCGCGTGCACCCCTGCCTGATTCCGGCCAAGCGCCTGATTGCCAACGTGGAAGGTGCCATGAACGCCGTCATGGTCCAGGGCGATGCCGTGGGTACCACGCTGTACTACGGCAAGGGGGCGGGCTCCGAGCCCACTGCCAGCGCCGTCATTGCCGACCTGGTGGACATTACCCGCCTGCACACGGCGGATGCTGCCAACCGTGTCCCGCACCTGGCCTTCCAGCCCAACACCTTTGACAAGGCCATGGGGTCGCTGCCCGTGCTGACCATGGGTGAGGTGGTGACCAGCTACTACCTGCGCCTGCGCGTGGCAGACCAGGCCGGCGTGCTGGCCAAGGTGACCGGCATCCTGGCCTCGCTGGACATCAGCATCGACGCTGTGTTGCAGCGGGAAGCCGACGAAGTGAGCGGCGAGGGCGGCACCCAGACCGACCTCATCATCCTGACGCACGATTGCACCGAGTCCAAGATGAACGACGCGATGGCCTTGATGCAAGCCCTGCCCACCGTGCTCGCGCCCATCGTGCGCATCCGCAAGGAGGAACTGGCATGACTGTCCGCCACCACGTTCTCGGCGTTCTCTGCCCCCCGAGGGGGCGCTCTTTGCCCTTCGGGCGGCTGGGCGGTCAATGATGTTCTATCTCTCCACCCGCGGCCACCCCGAGCGCAAGCGCTTTTGCGAAATTCTGTTGGAAGGCCTGGCCCCCGATGGCGGCCTGTACCTGCCGGAACACTACCCCCAGGTAGACGATGCCACCCTGTCGCGCTGGCGCACGGTCTACCACACCCAGGGGTATGCCGACCTGGCGTTTGAAATTCTGTCGCTCTACATTGACGACATCCCGGCGGCCGACCTGCGCGCCCTGTGCCGCAAGACCTACACCGCCGAGGTGTTTGGCACCGGCGAGATCGTGCCGCTGCGCCACCTCGAAGACGGCCTGTGGCTGGAAGCGCTGTCCAATGGCCCCACGCTGGCCTTCAAGGACATGGCCATGCAGCTACTGGGCAACCTGTTCGAATACGAACTGGCCCGTCGCGGCGAAACCCTCAACATTCTGGGTGCCACCAGCGGCGACACCGGCAGCGCGGCCGAATACGCCATGCGCGGCAAGCAGGGCGTGCGCGTCTTCATGACCAGCCCGTTTGGGCGTATGAGCGCCTTCCAGCAGGCCCAGATGTTCAGCCTGATGGACCCCAACATCATCAACATCGCCGTCAAAGGCGTGTTCGACGACTGCCAGGACATGGTCAAGGCCGTCAGCAACGACCTGGAATTCAAGCGCAAGTACCGCATCGGCACCGTCAACTCGATCAACTGGGCGCGCTTGCTGGCCCAGGTGGTGTACTACTTTGCCGGGTACATCCAGGCTACTGAGGCCCCCACGCTTCCTGCTTCGCATGGTGCGCTGCCCCCCGGGGGGGCGCAAACCGCCTTGGGGCGGCCCGGCGGCGAAACAGGAGCCCCCACGCTTCCTGCTTCGCATGGTGCGCTGCCCCCCGGGGGGGCGCAAACCGCCTTGGGGCGGCCCGGCGGCGGTTTATCCAATAGCCAAAAGGTCAGCTTCACGGTTCCATCCGGCAACTTCGGCAACGTCTGCGCCGGTCATGTGGCGCGCATGATGGGCTTGCCCATTGACAAGCTGGTCGTCGCCACCAACGAGAACGATGTGCTGGACGAGTTCTTCCGCACCGGCGTCTACCGCGTGCGCGGCAGCGCCGACACGCACGAGACCTCCAGCCCGTCCATGGACATTTCCAAGGCCAGTAACTTCGAGCGCTTTGTGTTCGACCTGCTCGGCCGCGACAGCGCCCGGTTGGCGGACCTGTTTGGCCCGCAATTGACGCAAAACGGCCAGTTCGACCTCAGTGCCGACCCGGCCTTTGCCCAGGCGGCCGCGCGCTACGGGTTTGTCAGCGGCAAGAGCACGCATGCCGATCGCCTGGCTACCATCCGCGACTGCTGGGAGCGCCATGGTGTGATGATCGACACCCACACCGCCGACGGCGTCAAGGTGGCCCGCACCCAACTGCAGAGCGACACCCCCATGCTGGTGCTGGAAACCGCCTTGCCGATCAAGTTTGCCGCCACCATCCAGGAAGCCCTGGGTCGCGAACCGGATCGCCCGGCCAAGTTTGCCGGGATCGAGTCTTTACCGAAGCGCGTGCAGGTGATGGACGCCGACGTGGCCGCCATCAAGGCCCTGATCGCCCAGACCTGCGACGCCTGATGCGCACCATGAATGCCGACGCCCCCCTGAGCGCGCCCAACCCCCTGGCACCCCGGCGTGCGGCGCTCATGCCGCTGGCGCAGGCGCTGGAATCGTTGTTCACCGCCGCCGAAGAAGGCTTGCCCAGCGAAGAAGTTGCCACCCTGGACGCCGATGGCCGCGTGCTGGCGCAAGACGTCGTCAGCGCGCTGCAGGTGCCCCCGCAGGACAACAGCGCCATGGACGGCTACGCCGTGCGCTGCCGGGATGTGCCCGACAACGAAAGCGTGCTGCCGGTGGTGCAGCGCATCGCGGCGGGCGAAGTGGGCAAACCCCTGCAGCCGCTGACGGCCGCGCGCATCTTCACCGGTGCACCGCTGCCCCCAGGGGCCGATGCCGTGGTGATGCAGGAAGACTGCTCGGTCGTCAACGCCTGCGAGGGCGGTGTGCGCATCAATGTGCGCCCCAAGGCCGGCCAGAACATCCGGCGCAGTGGCGAAGACATTGCCCGGGGTGCCTGCGTGCTACAAAAAGGCGAGCGCATCACGCCCGCTTCACAGGGGCTACTGGCCAGTTTGGGCCTGGACCGGGTGCGCGTGAGCCGCCGCCCCCGGGTGGCGTTGTTCTCCACCGGCGATGAATTGGTCATGCCCGGCTCGGTAGCCCCGCAGGACATGCGCCCCGGCACCATCTACAACTCCAACCGATTCTTTTTGGCCGCACTGCTGCGCCGCCTGGGCTGCACGGTCACTGACTTCGGCATCGTCCCGGATGACCGCACCGCCACCGTGGCCGCCTTGCGTGACGCGGCCCAAGGGCACGACCTGATCCTGACCAGCGGCGGCGTGTCGGTGGGCGAAGAAGACCACATCAAGCCCGCCGTGGAGCAACTGGGCAGCCTGGACCTGTGGAGCATTGCCATCAAGCCGGGCAAGCCCTTTGCCTACGGCCTGGTGGGGGATACGCACTTCATGGGCCTACCGGGCAACCCGGTGTCGAGCTTCATCACCTTTTTGCTGCTGGTGCGACCCTTCCTGTTGCGGTTGCAAGGCCAGACCGACGTTGCACCCAAGCGAATCGCAATGCGGGCGGACTTTACGTGGGCCAAGCCGGACAAACGCCAGGAATTCCTGCGCGTGCGCCTGAACGCCCAAGGCGGGCTGGATCTGTTTGCCAACCAGAGCTCGGGGGTGTTGACCTCTGCCGTCTGGGGCGACGGCGTGGTGGACGTGCCACCAGGGCAGCCCATCGCCCCGGGCGACACGGTGCGTTACATCGACTTTGCCCCGTGGTGGGCCTGAGCAGCGAACCATGAACGTCCAAATCAAATACTTTGCCTCCATTCGCGAGGCGCTTGGCCAGAGCGGCGAGGTGGTGGCTACCGAAGCCGCCACGCTGGGCGCACTACGCGATGGGCTGATCGCCCGCGGCGGTGCCTATGCCGAGGCGCTGGCGCGCGGCAAGGCGGTGCGCGTGGCGCTGAATCACGCCCTGTGTGACGAATCGGCTGCACTTTGCGAAGGTGCCGAGGTGGCATTCTTTCCACCGGTCACCGGTGGCTAGTTGTAATCCGCTACAAAAACAATAGCTGGTTACGCAATATAGACGGGGTCTGGAGGCATATTTGATGATGAATTTCATGCCCAGAGTAACGATTCAGCAGGCAGACTTTGATGCCAGCGCCGCGTTGGCCACCTTGCGGGATGGCGATCACCGGGTCGGTGCTGTTTGCAGCTTTATCGGGACCGTGCGTGACAGTCAGTCGGCGCCGGTGCAGTCCATGGAGCTGGAGCACTACCCCGGCATGACCGAAAAGGCTATTGAGGCCATGATTGATGAGGCCCAACGCAGATTTGACATCTACGCGGCTCGCATCATCCACCGCGTGGGCGTGCTGCAGCCGGGCGACCAGATCGTGCTGGTGGCGGTGACGTCGGCGCACCGGGGCGAGAGTTTTCAGGCCTGTGAATTCCTGATGGACTACCTCAAGACCCAGGCCCCCTTTTGGAAGAAGGAAGAAACTCCCGAGGGTGCGCGCTGGGTGGACGCCCGCGTCAGTGACGATGCGGCGCTGGCGCGCTGGGGCATTGCCTCGGGCAACGCGGGCTAGAGGGTCCAGAGCCGTTCAGTTCAGGTAGCGGGGGCGCTCGTCCTCGTCCGGCTCTGCATGGCGCGTCTCGACGACCACGGTTGGCTCCGTGGTCGAGCCGGGCATCCATTGGGACTGTTGCAGCGCCTGTCCCAACAGTTCGATCACACCGTACAGCAGTTCTGCGCGCAAATCCATCTGAAAGCTGCGCTGCGAGCCCTGGACCTGCTCCTTGAAGTGCAGCTGCAAGTGTGCGCCTTCGCGCGGCGTCAAGTTCACTTCGCTGACCAAAAGGGGCGTCTGACCCATGGGGCGGTGCAGCGCCGTGCGCCGATATGGAACCCCAAAGTTGGTCTCGGCCAGCGCACTCTCGCGCTGAAAATGGGCCAGGTGCTGGCGATTGGCTGCGCTCATGGCTTCCAGCGACACGAATCCATCGGTCTTGGCCCCCGGCGGTAGCGCAAAATGGTCCACCATGATCCGGTTCAGCAGCGGCCACAGCCCCACCAGCAGACGCCGGGTCAACCACAACTGGATTTCCTCGTGGGTATGGGTGTTGACACTGACCAAAACCCGGTCCTGGTCGGCGTCGTAGCGAATCGAGATCTGGTGAACGTCCATGGTTGGATTCTAGGCGGCGGCCTCTTGAAATCCGCCTGGGCAGCCCAAGGTCATTGTCAACCGGAGGATTTTTATGCGAATCGAAAAACTGACCACCAAGTTCCAGGAAGCCTTGGGCGATGCCCAGAGCCTTGCGCTGGGCAACGACAACCAGTACATCGAGCCACCCCATCTACTGCTGGCCATGCTGCGCCAGGACGACGGCCCCAAGGCGCTGCTGCAGCGCGCCGGGGTGAATGTGCAGTCGCTGGCCAGCGTGGCCGAAACGGCGCTCAAGAAACTGCCCCAGGTGCAAGGGCACGATCAGGTGCAGGTCGGCCGTGAACTGGTCGCCTTGTTGCAGGGTGCCGAGAAAGAGTCCATCAAGCGCGGTGACCAGTTTGTGGCCAGTGAGCTTTTCTTGCTGGCCTTGAGTGATGCCAAGAGCGACTTTGCCAATACCGTGCGCAGCGCGGGTCTGACACGCAAGAGCCTGGAGGCGGCCATCGACGCCGTGCGCGGAGGTCAAAGCGTGGACAACGCCGATGCTGAAGACCAGCGCGAATCGCTCAAGAAATACTGCCTGGACCTGACTGAGCGTGCCCGCCAAGGCAAGCTCGACCCGGTGATTGGGCGTGACGACGAAATCCGCCGCGCCATTCAGGTGCTGCAACGTCGCTCCAAAAATAACCCCGTGCTCATTGGCGAGCCGGGCGTGGGCAAGACGGCCATCGTGGAAGGCCTGGCCCAGCGCATCGTGGCCGGTGAAGTACCGGACAGCCTCAAAGGCAAGCGCGTGCTGAGTCTGGACATGGCGTCGCTCCTGGCCGGTGCCAAGTTCCGGGGTGAATTTGAGGAGCGCCTGAAGAATGTGCTCAAGGACCTGGCCAAGGACGAAGGCCAGACCATCGTTTTCATCGACGAACTGCACACCATGGTCGGCGCTGGCAAGGCCGAGGGTGCCATGGACGCAGGCAATATGCTCAAGCCCGCGCTGGCGCGTGGCGAGCTGCACTGCGTGGGCGCCACCACGCTGGACGAGTACCGCAAGTACATCGAAAAGGACGCAGCGCTGGAGCGCCGTTTCCAAAAGATCCTGGTGGGCGAGCCTACGGTGGAAGCCACCATCGCCATTCTGCGTGGCCTGAAGGAACGCTACCAGGTACACCATGGCGTGGACATCACCGACCCGGCCATCGTGGCGGCGGCGGAGCTGTCCAACCGCTACATCACCGACCGTTTCCTGCCGGACAAGGCGATTGACCTGATTGACGAAGCGGCCTCCAAGATCAAGATCGAGCTGGATTCCAAGCCCGAGGTCATGGACAAGCTCGACCGCCGCTTGATCCAGCTGCAGATTGAGCGCGAGGCGGTGAAGAAGGAGAAGGACGAGGCTTCGCAAAAGCGCCTGGAGTTGATCGACGACGAGATCA
>JAYRUL010000037.1:0-22662 GCA_041919095.1 Rhodoferax sp.
CCAATGAACCGTTCATCAGCGACGTAGCCAGCACCATGACCTTTTGTTTGTCTGCAGCATTCATACCCGCTCCGATTCCTGAAGGTTAGAAGAGGTGGATCGCACCATGGAGAAACCGCTCAATCTACCGAGCGGCCAAGCCCCTGGTGTCGGTAGGGTGAAATTCTCCCGTGCAGGTAAGTGTGGGCTGTGCAACAGTTCGGCAGCCAGCAGCAGCGCGATCCTTCATGGTTGCTTTACACGAACTCGCTGCGGGGCCGTTGCACAATGCCGTCCATGAAAACCATTCGACTGCGCGCCGGCAAAGAGCGCTCCCTGCAACGCCACCATCCCTGGATCTTTGAATCGGCCATTGCCAAGGGCGGTGGCGACAGCGGCGAGACGGTGCGCGTGGAGTCGGTCGACGGGCAATTCCTGGCCTGGGCGGCGTTCAGTCCAGCTTCCAATATCCGTGCGCGGGTGTGGAGCTTTCAGGAGTCGCAGCGTATAGATGCTAGCTTTTTCATAGCTGCTTGCGCAAATTCAGTAAGGGCTAGAACCCGATTTGACATACAAAGCGACGGCATGCGCCTGGTTCATGGCGAGTCGGACGGTCTGCCCGGACTGATCGTGGACCGCTATGGAGACACCTTGGTGGCCCAGTTCACCTCGGCCGGGGTGGAGCGCTGGAAGACCGTGCTGTGCGACGCCTTGCTCGCCGCCACCGGGCTGACCCAGCTGTACGAGCGCTCCGACGCCAGCAGCCGCGCGCTCGAAGGCCTACCTGAGTCCACGGGTTGGCTGCGCGGCGGCGAAAGTGCCGCCACCGACTTGGTGCTGCGCGAGCACGATTGGCGCCTGGGGCTGTCGATCGCCCAGGGGCACAAGACTGGCTTCTACCTGGACCAGCGCGACAGCCGCAAGCGTTTTGCTGACACCGTGCGCCGCCTGCAACTGCAGCGCGTGCTCAATTGTTACTGCTACACCGGGGGTTTCACCGTGGCGGCGCTCATGGGCGGCGCGCAGCAGGTGCTGTCCATCGATTCGTCGGCCCAGGCGTTGGAGCAGGCGCGCGCCAACGTGGCCTTGAACGGCATTGCGCCCGAGCGCGCCGAATTCTGGGATGCGGACGTCAACGCCAGCCTGCGCCGCTTGCTGGACCAGGGTCGCCAATTCGACGCCATCGTGCTGGATCCACCCAAGTTTGCGCCGACCGTGGCCCATGCCGAACGCGCGGCCCGCGCCTACAAGGACATCAACCGCCTGGGGCTGAAATTGCTGGCGCCGGGGGGTATGCTGTTTACCTACTCGTGTTCGGGTGGCATCAGCGCCGACTTGTTCCACAAGATCGTGGCAGGGGCGGCGGCCGATGCCGGGGTGGACGGTTACATCGTGGAGCGCATGGGTGCCGCGCCCGACCACCCCATGACATTGACCTTTCCGGAGGGCGAATACCTGAAGGGGCTGGCAGTGATGCGCAAATGAATGGGGCCCCCACGGTCGCCCACTGCGTGTGGCTCCCTGTCCCCCGAGGGGGCCGCGTTTGGCAAAACCCCAAGTCCACACCTTGGGGCGGCCCGGCAGTGAAACTACCCCACTGTCGCCCAATCGCTGTAAGCTAGTGCGCTTGAATTGGCCGGTACACTCCCCACCTGCAAAAATTCGGATACCCCCATGAGTTTGATCCCCGCCACCATCCTGACCGGCTTTTTGGGCTCGGGCAAGACCACGCTCTTGAAGCGCGTGCTGGCCGAAGCGCATGGCCAAAAGATCGCCGTTGTTGAGAATGAATTTGGCGAAGAGAACATCGACTCGGAAATCTTGGTCAGCGAGACCAACGAGCAGATCATCCAGATGAGCAACGGCTGTATCTGCTGCACCATTCGCGAAGACTTGCGCGCCACGCTGCAGCTGCTGGCGGCCAAGAAGCGCAAGGGCTTGCTCCAATTTGATCGCGTGGTAATCGAAACCACCGGTGTGGCCGACCCCGGTCCCGTGGTGCAGACCTTCTTCATGGACGACGAGATCGCCGAGAGCTACCTGCTCGACTCCATCATTACCCTGGTCGACGCCAAGCATGCCAACGGCCAGCTCGACACGCGCCAGGAAGCGCGCCGCCAGGTGGGCTTTGCCGACCAGATCTTCATCAGCAAGGCCGACCTGGTCAGCGCCGAAGAGCTGGCGGACCTGCAGCACCGCTTGAAGCACATGAACCCGCGCGCGCCACAAAAAACAGTGCACTTCGGTGAAGTGGCTTTGGGGGAAGTGCTGGACCTGCGCGGATTCAACCTGAACGCCAAGCTCGATATCGATCCGGATTTCCTGAAAGATGCGAAACACGACCACCACCACGATCACGATCATGCGCACGGTGAAGCCTGCAACCACCCGTCGCATGGGCATGCGCACCACCATCACCATGACGACGACGTCAAGAGTTTTGTGTTCAAGTCCGAGCGCGCGTTCGATCCAGCCAAGCTGGAAGACTTCCTGGGTGCCATCGTCAACATCTATGGCCCGCGCATGCTGCGCTACAAAGGCGTTCTGCACATGAAGGGCACCGACCGCAAGGTGATTTTTCAGGGCGTGCACCAGTTGATGGGTAGCGACCTGGGACCGCAATGGGCCCCCGAGGAAGTGCGCGGGAGCAAAATGGTATTCATTGGCATTGATCTGCCACGCGACATCTTGCTGCAAGGGCTGGAGCAGTCGCTGGTATAAAGAACGGGTATAGGCAACGGGTTCCTTGAGGGGCCGCTGAGTAAGGACGCAATGATTGTCTCGATTTTGCAACTGATGGGATTCCCGCTAGGGAAACCTGTACACTCGCGCGCCGAAGAATCGCCGCCCAAGAAGACGCGCAAAGCGCCCAGTGGCACCAAGGCAGGCACGACCGACCAAGGGCAGCTCAGCGCCGCCAGGAGACACGAAGTGAAGACGCAACCCGCAAAATCCAGCAAGCCTGAAGCTACTTCCCAGCACAAGGCCGTTGCCCATGCACCCGCAAAGCCGGCCGCTAAGACTGCGCCCAAACCTGCAACCAAAGCCCCTGTGGTCAAAGTGCCCGAAAAGCCCGCCGCCAAGGTTGCTGCCAAAACCGTCAGCGCAAAACCCGCAGCTGCACCGAGCAAGGCCGCAATAGCCCCGTCCAAAGCCGGCAAGCCCGCCGACAAAGCGGCGCAATCTTCGAAAACCCCTGTTTCATCCAACCCCCGGGCTGCTGCCAGCCCTGCTTCCATGCCCGCGACCAAAGCCTCTACCAAACCGGTGCCGATTGCACAGCCCGGCCCCTCGTCTGCCTCACCCAAGGCCAGCTACCACCCCACGGAGCCCGCAAACCAAATCGTTGCGGCCAATCCGATGGCGACCAAGAAGGATCCCAAGCTGGCCAACAACTGGAAAACCAAAGCACCGGCCGACTTGTCGGATGCGGAACTGCTGGCCATGCCCGACGCGGAATACATGAACACCGTCCAGCTCGCGGTTTTCAGGCTCAAACTGACCAAGCTCAAGTCCGACATTCTCAATAGCGCAGGAGAAACCACCGAGCATCTGCGTGAAGATACGTCGGTCGTGCCCGATCCGGCAGACCGTGCGACGATTGAGGAAGAGCATGCGCTGGAATTGCGTACACGCGACCGCGAGCGTAAGTTGCTCAAGAAGATCGAACAATCCATCATGCGTATCGATGCGGGAGACTACGGCTACTGTGACGAGACCGGTGAGCCCATTGGCGTGGGTCGTCTGCTGGCCCGCCCCACCGCGACACTGTCGCTGGAGGCACAGCAGCGCCGAGAGCTCAAGCAAAAGATGTTTGGTGATTGAGTCTTTTGTAACCCCCATCCTGTCTATGCCGCGCTGATCCATGGCCACCAAGAGCGACCGTCCCGGACTGCTGTCGAAGATGGCGCAGTTTGTGCGCAACCCGACCAAGGATTGGGCGGAGCTCGAGCGCCCCCAGCAAGAGCAGGACAGTGGCTACGACAAGCAGGCGCTCAAGGCCATGATCGAGCGCAAGCGCCAAAATGATTTCATTCGCAAACGCGAGTTTGATCAGTTGCGCAAACTGCGTAGCCGGGGAACCACCACGGTGAGTGGGACGGCTCGACCTTCGGTTTTTCAGACCAGCACTGCAACCGATCCCGACGGTCGCGCCGTAACGCTGAAGAAAATCGATGAAATTGAAGCCCAAATGTCACGCCAGTGGTGGAAGGGCAAACAAGATGCGGCGGCCGGTGCGGGTGCTGCATCGGGTTCGTCGCCCACGGCGCCAGCGGCTGCGGCTTCGGCACCGCCCTTGCTTGCTGACGTCATGCCTGGGGCCGCCGGGCCTGCGGGCTCGGCGATCGCTTACGGTGCCACGGAGCCCATGCAACTCCCCGTGGATGGCGCAGGGGTTGCGCATGCCGAGTTTGCCGCGACCGAAATGGGGGATGGCATGCCGCCGTTGCCGCCGCCGAGTTCCCAGCGCAAATCCGGACCGCCGCAACGATCGGTACCCATCATGGGGGCACTGGCGCAGCATTACGATGGGGTGGATCTGGGCTTCTCCACCTCCAAACTATTCGCGTTAGACGTGGAAGACATGGCGACCGATCCGGAGTTGGAGGAGGCCGCCATCCGCTTTGCAAATGGTGATGATGCAGGCGCTGAAAGTGGATTGATCGAAGCGCTGCAAGGCGAGGGGCTGGCGCCCGAAGCAGCCGCTTCGTGGACAGCGGCCTTGCTGGATTTGTACCGCGCGACCGCAAACCAGTCCCGTTTCGATTGGGCGGTACTGGAGTTTGCGCGGTATCTCGATACCGTGGCCCCCCAATGGCGCGCCCTTGCAGAAACGACACCAGTGCCCACGGCACCGGCAGCTGAACCGGCTGCAGTGGTTGAGGAGGTTGCACCGGTCAAAGATTTTTCTGCCGGTGCGATCTGGTCCAGTCCGGCGAAATTGAGCGCCGATGCCATGGAGCAATTGCGCGACGCCATGTCATCCAACCCGATACCCTGGCATCTGGATTGGACGCATCTGCGCGACATCGCGCCGGACGCCATGCCGCTGATGGCCGGATTGTTCAGCAGTCTGTGTGACGAGCCAGTGAGCTTGCGTTTCAGCGGGGCCACCCATTTGGTGGATACGCTGCGCGTAATGATGCCTGCCGGTGACGCGTCGGTTGATCCCGCCTGGTGGGCGATGCGCCTGAATGCACTGCGAACGCTTCAGATGCCCGATGATTTTGAGCTGGCGGCCCTGGACTTTTGTGTCACCTACGAGGTTTCCCCACCACCCTGGGCTGAAGCGCGGTGTCAATTGACCCATGTTGAAGACGATCAGCCTCCCAGCCCGGCTCAGCCGCTGGCACGGATCGAATCGACCGGATGGGGATCGGGCTTTAGCCAGATGTCCACCACGCCAGTCAGCCTCGATGGATCCGACGCGTTTCATCTGGAACTCAAGGGGGACGTGTTGGGCGACGCTGGCGAAATGCTGAGTGCGTTTGACCCTTCCACGCACCAAGGCGATGCCATCATTGTCTCGTGCAAATCCCTGATTCGTGTCGATTTTTCTGCGGCAGGCAGTATCCTGAACTGGGTCGCACTGCGCCAGTCTGAAGGCTGTCATGTTCAGTTCCGGGATGTCCAGCGCTTGGTGGCAGCATTTTTCAATGTCATCGGGATCAACGAGCACGCCCGCGTCGTGCCTCGTCCCATTTAAGGTTTGCATTTGGGGAAAGTATCCCTCGTGAGCGTTTTATGGATAGCTACCACGGCACCACCATCATTAGCGTGCGACGCGCAACGCCGTCAGGGCCGGTTGTCGCGATCGGTGGGGATGGCCAAGTCACCTTGGGCAACATCATCGTCAAGGGAAGTGCGCGTAAAGTGCGAAAGCTCTACCACGGCAAGGTGTTGGCCGGTTTTGCCGGCGCCACTGCGGATGCGTTCACCTTGTTTGAGCGGTTCGAGGCCAAACTGGAAAAACACCAAGGGCATCTGGCTCGGGCGGCCGTCGAATTGACCAAGGACTGGCGTACCGACCGTGTACTGCGCCGACTTGAAGCCATGTTGGCGGTGGCCGATCTGGAGCATTCCCTCATCATCACTGGCAACGGGGATGTCTTGGAGCCTGAGAATGGCATTGTCGCGATTGGCTCTGGGGGCGCCTACGCCCAGGCCGCGGCACAGGCACTGCTGGAGAACACGGAGCTGTCAGCGGCTGCGATCGTGAAAAAATCCCTGGAGATTGCGGGCGAGCTGTGCATCTATACGAATATGCAACACACGGTAGAAGTGTTGGGTGAACCAGCCTCTTCTGCATTGTGAGCCACGGCCCGTCTTCATTGGAAACTGCATGAATCCCCAAGAAATCGTTGCCGAATTGGATAAGCACATTGTGGGGCAGGCCCAGGCCAAGCGGGCTGTTGCCATTGCCTTGCGCAACCGTTGGCGACGCCAGCAAGTCGAAGGCGAGCTGCGTGCCGAAATCACGCCCAAGAATATTCTGATGATTGGCCCCACCGGCGTGGGGAAGACGGAAATCGCACGGCGACTGGCACGCTTGGCGGACGCACCGTTCATCAAGGTGGAGGCGACCAAGTTCACCGAGGTGGGGTACGTGGGCAAGGATGTCGATGCGATCATTCGCGATTTGGCGGAGGTTGCAGTCAAGCAAACCCGCGAGACCGAGAAACGCAAAGTCGCCGCACGCGCCCAAGATGCGGCGGAAGACCGCATTCTCGACATCCTCATTCCTACGGCCCGTACGGAACCCGACACGTCTGCTTCCGACAGCACGGCTCGGCAGGTGTTTCGCAAGAAGCTGCGCGAAGGCCAGCTCGACGACAAGGACATTGAAATCGACGTGCAGGCAGCCTTACCGCAACTGGAGGTCATGGGACCACCGGGTATGGAGGAAATGACCGAGCAACTACGCGGCCTCTTCGGTCAGCTGGGGCAGAACAAGCGGCAGACGCGCAAGCTCAAGATCGCCCAAGCGCTCAAGCTGTTGGTGGATGAAGAAGCTGCCAAGCTCATCAACGAGGATGAAATCAAGACGCATGCCATCCATTTGATGGAGCAAAACGGCATCGTCTTCATTGATGAAATTGACAAAGTCACCTCCCGCAGCGAGGGCCAAGGCGCGGAGGTGTCGCGCCAGGGCGTGCAGCGCGACTTGCTGCCGTTGGTGGAAGGTACGGCGGTATCGACCAAGTATGGCGTCGTCAAGACCGATCACATCTTGTTCATTGCATCGGGCGCATTCCACTTGAGCAAGCCCAGCGATCTCATTCCAGAGTTGCAAGGCCGATTTCCGATACGGGTGGAGCTGCAGTCGCTTTCGGTGCAGGACTTTGAGGCCATCCTGATGCAGACACGCGCATCGCTGGTCAAGCAATACCAAGCATTGCTGGCGACCGAAGATGTCAAGCTGGATTTCACCTCCGATGGCATTACCCGGTTGGCGCAGATTGCGTTTGAGGTGAATGAGCGTACAGAAAACATCGGGGCTCGGCGCCTGGCGACCGTGTTGGAGCGGCTGCTCGACGACGTCAGCTTCGACGCGAACACCCTCCAGGGACAGACCGTGCGCATCGATGCAGCTTATGTAGAGTCGCGCTTGGGTTCCTTGAGCCAAAACGAAGATCTGTCCCGTTACATTCTGTGACGGGTTGTCCCAGGGTTTTACATGACGCCAACGGTTTGACCGGGTCAGGTCAAACGCTCATGCGTTACTTTCACTGCGCCTGCTAAGTCCTTCATTTAGAACGAAATTTTACTCCGCGCCAGGAGTCGAAATCGCTTCTAAGTCCTTGATTTCATTGGAAAAAATTCTCGCAACCCCCCTTGCGCGAATGGTTTTTGCTGCTACAGTGCAAAAAAGTGCAAATTTGTGGGAAACAGTGCCTTTTTGTTCGCTTTTTCCCGTTCGTTCTTTACCTGGGGTGGTTTCGCGTGTTTCAAGGCGCTTCGTCATTGAGTCTAGATGCCAAGGGGCGCCTGTCGGTGCCTACGCGTCATCGCGATGTCCTCAGTGCCACCGCTGCAGGGCAGCTCACCATGACCAAGCACCCGCACGGCTGCCTGATGGTGTTCCCGCGACCCGAGTGGGAGAAGTTTCGGGAGCGCATTGCGGCCCTGCCCATGCAGGCACAGTGGTGGAAACGGATCTTTTTGGGCAACGCCATGGATGTAGAAATGGATGCCACCGGGCGTGTGCTGGTTTCACCCGAGTTGCGCCAAGCTGCGGGGATCTCCAAGGACGCCATTTTGTTGGGCATGGGGAATCACTTTGAACTGTGGGACAAGGCAACCTACGATGCCCAAGAGGCGCAAGCCATGCAAGGCGAAATGCCGGATGTCTTCAAGGATTTTTCCTTCTAAGGACGCGTGGTGGAACATTCTTGGTCACACGCCACCGTCCTGTTGAACGAGGCGGTGGATGCCTTGTTGGGCTATTCCGAGGAACCCGATTCCTTGGAGTTGGACGGCACCTATGTCGATGGCACCTTTGGGCGTGGTGGGCACAGCCGCCTGGTGTTGTCGCGGCTTTCACCTCTTGGTCGCCTGATTGCCTTCGACCGCGATCCAGAGGCTGTCGCGCAGGCGCATGCCATCGACGATGCGCGTTTTTCCATTCGGCACGAGGGATTCTCCCATTTGGGTGAACTCCCTGGCGCAAGCATTGCGGGCGTTTTGTTGGATTTGGGGGTCAGTTCGCCCCAGATCGACAACCCGGCGCGCGGATTCAGCTTCCGTTTTGACGGTCCGCTGGACATGCGCATGGACACCACGCGGGGACCGAGTGTGGCTCAGTGGCTTGCAGAAGCCGAAACCAATCAAATCGCGGAGGTGATACGTGAATACGGTGAAGAACGGTTTGCTGGCCCCATTGCAAAGGCGATTGTTGCGCGCCGACAGGCAAGGGGTCCAATTTCAACCACCGCTGAACTGGCCCAGCTCGTGGCTGACACGGTCAAAACCCGCGAGCCGGGCCAGAACCCTGCAACGCGCACATTTCAGGCTTTTCGGATTTTCATCAACACCGAGCTTGAAGAGCTGCAACAAGCGCTAGCTGCAAGTCTGCATGTACTGCGCCCAGGGGGGCGACTGGTAGTCATCAGTTTCCACTCGTTGGAAGATCGCATTGTCAAGCAGTTCATTGCCGAGCACAGCCGCGATACCTTTGATCGGCGCATGCCTTTGGCGCCCAGTAAACCTTGCAAGCTGCGAGCACTCTCGCGAGTCAAACCGCAAGCGACCGAGGTGGGTGCCAATGTGCGGGCTCGCAGCGCCATCATGCGCGTGGCAGAGAGGACCAACGCATGAGCAGCATGGTGCGCCTGAACCTGGTACTGCTGCTGGCGGTGCTGGTGAGTGCGATGTATCTGGTCAATGTCCAATATGATTCCCGGCGGGTCTTTGCCGAGCTGGATCGTGCCAATGCCGAAGCGGTGCGACTGGAGGTCGAGCATGATCGACTCCAGGTCGAAAAGCGCGCGCAGGCCACGCCAGCACGGGTCGAACGCTTGGCGCGCGAACAGCTGCAGATGCGCCTGGCCACGCCCGGCATTACCACCTATGTCAGCTACACCCCTCCCACCGAGACTGCGACACCGAAAACGCCGCTGACAGGGGCATCGCAAGGGGTGCACCCGTGAGCCGGAGCATTCGCTATACCTCCAGCCCCCTGCTGGCAAGCCGCACCCCGGTCTGGCGCAGCAAATTCTTGGTGGCTGCGTTGGCGCTGGGTTTCGGAGGCCTGGCAGCGCGTGCGGCCTACATCCAGGTGGTTGCCAACGAGTTTTTCCAACGCCAGGGCGCAGTCCGATTCAGTCGCACGCTGGAACTGCCCGCCAACCGTGGGCGAATTCTGGATCGCAATGGTTTAATCTTGGCCTCTAGCGTTCCGTCGCCCAGTATCTGGGCAATTCCGGAAGACGTAGAAATCGACAAGACGCAGCTGCGCCAGCTGGCCAAGCTGCTCGAAATGTCCGAGGCCGATCTGGCCAAGAAATTTGCCGATGAAGACAAGACCTTTGTCTGGATCAAGCGGCAGGTCGATGAGACCACGGCCAAGGAAATCGCGGCACTCAACATCAAGGGCATCTACCAGCGCAAGGAGTACCGGCGTGAGTACCCCGAAGGCGAGGCAGCCGTGCACGTTGTGGGTTTTACCAACGTTGAAAACATCGGCCAGGAAGGCGTGGAGCTGACTTTCAACCAAGATCTGTCGGGTCGCAGCGGATCGCGTCGCGTCATCAAAGACCGCCTGGGACGCGTGGTGGAAGCGATCGGGGACGCCATTCCGCCGGTTGACGGCAAAGACATTCAGCTTAGTCTGGACAGCAAGATCCAGTTCTTTGCCTACCAGAAATTGCGCGACGCCGTGCTCAGCCACAAAGCCAAGGCGGGCAGTGTGGTGGTGCTCGATGCCGTGACCGGTGAAGTGCTGGCATTGGCCAACTATCCCAGCTATACCCCGACCAAGCGCGCCAATCTGGTTGGAGCGCAATTGCGCAACCGTGCCTTGACAGATACCTTTGAGCCCGGATCGACCATGAAGCCCATTACGGTGGGCATCGCCATGGAGGCCGGTCGCGTCAGCCCACAGACGCTGATCGATACCGGCCCGGGGCGCTACCACATGGGGGGATTCACGATCAGCGATACCCACAACTACGGAGTGCTCAGCGTTGAGGGCGTGATCCAAAAATCGAGCAACGTGGGTGCGTTGAAGATCTCCCAACGGATGAGTCCGCAAGAAATGTGGGACGGCTACACCGCCCTAGGCTATGGGCAAAAACCACGCATTGAGTTTCCTGGCGCGGTCACGGGCCGCCTGCGCCCCTGGAAGAGCTGGCGTCCGGTCGAGCAGGCCACCATGGCTTATGGGTATGGTTTGTCGGCATCGCTGTTTCAAATGACGCAGTCCTACACCGCTTTTGCACGCGACGGTGAAGTGATTCCAGTCACCATGTTGAAGAAATCCGAGACTGCGGTGGGTACCCGTGTCTTTTCGCCACAAACGGCCCGTGCGATTCGCAAGATGTTGCAAATGGCCGCGGCTCCCGGGGGAACCGGCCAATTGGCGCAGACTCTGGGGTATTCCGTGGGCGGCAAGTCGGGCACCGCGCACAAGCAAGTCGGTAAAGGGTATGCCAGCAACAAGTACCGGGCCTGGTTTACCGGCATGGCACCGATTGACCAACCCCGGGTCATCGTGGGTGTCATGCTCGACGAGCCCAGCAACGGACAGCACTTTGGTG
This sequence comes from Rhodoferax sp., assembly GCA_041919095.1. GTDB lineage: Bacteria > Pseudomonadota > Gammaproteobacteria > Burkholderiales > Burkholderiaceae_C > Allorhodoferax. Next base: position 11,238 of record JAYRUL010000037.1, read on the forward strand.
GGGCAGTGGCAGCGCCGGTTTTCAGCGAGGTAGTGCAGCAGTCCTTGCGCATCATGGGCGTCCAACCGGATATGGCGGTACGACCCCAGATCGTGGCCCAGGCCGTCGAGGAGAGCTTCTGATGCGTTACCTCCAAACGCCAGACGAAGCGGCGCAGTGGCTGCGCAGCAGGGTGCGTGGTACCTTGCAGGCGGACAGTCGCAAGCTGTCCGCAGGGGATGGTTTCATAGCCTGGCCCGGAGCGGCGGTGGATGCGCGTCAATTCGTTCCCGCAGCGTTGGCAGCCGGAGCCGGTGCTTGCCTCATTGAGAGTGACGGGGCTGATGCCTGGGCCGCGCAGGGCGATGCGGTCGCCGCGTACCGTGGTCTCAAGCAAGCTACCGCACCCATCGCTGCCGCTTTTTTTGGGCATCCCTCACGATCCCTGGCAGTGGCTGCAGTAACCGGCACCAATGGCAAAACGTCGACAGCCTGGTGGCTGGCCCAAGCCTTGGGTGGGTTGCCGCCGGCATTGCGACAGCCGTGCGGGCTGATTGGAACCTTGGGCGTGGGGCAGCCGCCCGAACCCGGACCGAGTGCCCGTGCGACCGCGCTGCAAGGACTTGTCGGTACCGGACTGACAACGCCAGACCCGGTGCTGCTGCAACGCAGTTTGCACGCCTTCCTTCAGTCCGGTTTGCAGGCGTGTGCGATGGAGGCTTCTTCCATTGGCATCGAAGAGCACCGTTTGGATAGCACCCATATTCGTACCGCCATCTTTACCAATTTCACCCAGGATCATCTGGATTACCACGGCACGATGCCAGCGTATTGGGAGGCCAAGCGCCGCTTGTTTGACTGGCCGGGTCTTGCACATGCGGTAGTGAATGTCGACGATGCCAAGGGTGCCGAATTGGCGTTGTCGCTGCGCACTCAGGCGCTGGATCTATGGACCGTAGGTCGGCAAGCCGATGCGCGGCTGCAGGCACGCCACATCGGCTACGGGGATACCGGCCTGCGCTTTGATGTGGTGGAAGGGATGCAGTCCGTGTCGTTGCAAACGCGCATGATGGGCACGTTCAACGTCTCTAACCTGCTGTGCGTGCTGGGTGCGTTGCGGGCGTTTGGGGTCCCCTTGCCCGATGCGGCCAGAGCCTGCGCAGAACTCCACCCCGTACCGGGGCGCATGGAGTGCCTGGGCGGTGTCCAGGCGCCCCTGGTGGTGGTGGACTATGCGCATACGCCGGATGCATTGGCACAGGCATTGGCCGCATTGCGCCCGGTCACCCAGCAACGCGTCGGGCGTCTGTGGTGTGTGTTCGGTTGCGGAGGCGATCGAGACCCCACCAAACGCCCGCTCATGGGGGCGATCGCCGCCAAGCACGCGGACATCACGGTCATTACCAGCGACAACCCGCGCAGCGAAAAGCCTGAAGCCATCATCGCCCAAGTGTTGCTGGGCATGCCACCGGGCGAACATGGGGGCGTACAAGTCGACCGGGCCAAAGCCATTGCCGAGGCTATTGCGCGTGCCCACGTAAACGACGTCATTTTGCTGGCCGGCAAGGGCCATGAGTCCACCCAAGAAATTGCGGGTATGAAGAACCCGTTTCTTGACCGTGTCCATGCGGTGCAGGCCTTGGAGCGCCGTCCACCAGGGAGTTCGCAGTCATGACCACCCTCATGCATCTCCAACAAGTGCTGGGCTGGTTGCCTGGTGCGCAAGTCGAAGGCGCGCTCGACGTTGCCATCCAAAGGGTGCACACCGACACCCGCACCATTGAGCCCGGCGACCTGTTTGTGGCACTCAAGGGCGAGCGCTTCGATGCCAACTTGCTGCTGGCGGAGGCCCAGCGCCGTGGTGCGGTAGCCGCCCTTTGCCATGCTGATGCCGAACGCACCGGTTTGCACATGACCTGCCTGGTCGTGCCCGACACCCGTGTGGCGCTGGGGCAGTTGGCTGGCGGCTGGCGTGCGCAATTCAAGCTCCCGCTGATTGCGGTCACCGGCAGCAACGGCAAGACCACGGTAACCCAAATGCTGGCGGCCATTCTCGCGGCCTACCGTCCGGGTGATGGTTCGCTGGCGACCCAAGGCAACCTCAACAACGACATCGGTGTGCCGCAAACCCTGTTGCGCTTGCGTTCCCATCACCAGATCGCGGTGCTCGAACTGGGCATGAACCATCCCGGTGAGATAGCGCAGCTTGCGGCCATGGCGCAGCCCAGTGTGGCCGTCGTCAACAACGCGCAGCGCGAACATCTGGAGTTTATGCACAGCGTGCGGGCCGTGGCGTTGGAAAACGGCTCGGTCATCACTGCGGTTGGGCCGGCCGGTACGGTCGTATTCCCCAACGACGACGCCCATGCACCTCTGTGGCAGACCCTGGCCGGCAAGCGCCAACAGTGGACGTTTTCGCTGCAGGGGCCGTCCGACGCGCATGCGTTGTCGCTAACCCAGGCGCATTGGGCTGAGGGCACTTGGTCGATTCAGGCCCAGGGACTGGGACAGCAGCTGCGTTACCAACTGCACATCGCGGGTCAACACAATGTGAAAAACTCGCTGGCAGCTGCGGTCGCTGCCCTGGCGGCCGGCGTGGACGCACGCAGCGTGGAGCAAGGGCTTGGCGCGTTTGTGCCGGTGCAGGGGCGCTCACGGTCGCTGGTGCTTTCGGTGGAAGGTCGGCAAGTGCTGCTCATTGACGATGCCTACAACGCCAATCCCGATTCGGTGCGTGCCGCCATTGATGTGCTGGCTGATCTGGCCGGCCCACGTTTGCTGGTGCTGGGCGATATGGGCGAAGTGGGGCAGCAAGGCCCGCAGTTTCACGCCGAGGTGGGCCGCTACGCCAAAGCCAAAGGCGTGGAGCATCTGATTTGCATGGGCGAACTCGCCCAGGTGGCAGCGGGGGCGTTCGATGGCGCGGTGTACTGCGCCAACATCAACCAGCTGCTCGATGCCGTCAAGAGCCAGGTTGCGCGTACGCGCAGCGTATTGGTCAAAGGGTCGCGGTTCATGCACATGGAACGGGTGGTCGACGCCTTGTTGCCCCATGCCGTCAAAAACCAGGAGCGTCGCCATGCGCCTTGATCAGCGAGGAGACGCGCTATGTTGCTAAGTTTGGCCCAGTGGCTGCAGACGGTATCACCGGAGTTCGGTTTCTTTCGGGTGTTCCAGTACCTGACGTTCCGTGCGGTGATGGCGGCTGTGACCGCACTCTTGATTGGCTTGGCGGCGGGTCCCTCCGTGATCGCGCGTCTGCGTGCCCTCAAGATCGGGCAGCCGATCCGCGGCTATGCCATGGAGACCCATCTGGTCAAAAGCGGTACGCCCACCATGGGGGGCGTGCTCATCTTGCTGTGCATTGCCATTGCCACCGTGCTGTGGATGGACCTGAGCAATCGCTTCGTCTGGATTGTGCTGGTCGTAACGCTGGGGTTTGGTGCCATCGGTTGGGTCGACGATTGGCGCAAAGTGGTGCGCAAGGACCCAGAAGGCATGCGCTCGCGCGAGAAATACCTCTGGCAATCGGTCATTGGCTTGCTCGCCGCGCTGTACCTGGTGTTCAGCATTTCCGAAAACTCCAACCTGCGCGTGATTGAACTGTTCTTCAACTGGGTGGGGTCCGGCTTCGATGTGAACCTGCCACCCAAGGCCGGGTTGCTCTTGCCCTTCTTCAAGGAAGTGAGCTACCCCCTGGGGGTCTTTGGTTTTGTGGTGCTGACGTATTTGGTCATCGTCGGCTCGAGCAATGCAGTCAATCTGACCGATGGACTCGATGGTTTGGCCATCATGCCGGTGGTGATGGTGGGCTCCGCATTGGGCGTGTTCGCCTATGTGGTTGGCAATGCCGTGTACTCCAAGTACCTGTTCTTTCCGCACATTCCGGGCTCAGGCGAACTGTTGATCTTCTGCGCGGCCATGATGGGCGCGGGGCTGGCGTTCCTGTGGTTCAACACCCACCCGGCCCAGGTCTTCATGGGTGATGTCGGTGCGCTGGCGCTGGGCGGCGCACTGGGCACGATCGCAGTGATCGTGCGCCAGGAAATCGTGCTGGCCATCATGGGGGGCATCTTTGTGGTGGAAGCGCTCTCGGTCATGGCACAGGTCAGCTGGTTCAAGTTCACCAAGAAGCGTTTTGGCGAGGGGCGGCGCTTGCTGCGCATGGCACCCTTGCACCACCATTTTGAAAAGGGCGGCTGGAAAGAGACCCAGGTTGTCGTGCGTTTCTGGATCATCACCATGCTGTTGTGCCTGGTGGGTCTTTCCACCCTGAAGTTGCGCTAGCCATGTTGCCATCACTCCAAGGTCAACAGGTTTTGGTGCTGGGGCTCGGGGCCTCCGGGTTGTCCATGGCCCGTTGGTGTGCGCAGGCCGGTGCCCAGGTCACGGTGGCCGATACACGCGAGGCACCGCCGCAATTGAACGCCCTGCGCCAGAGCGTGGCGCAAGCCCGATTCGTACACGGACCACTCGAAGCCAGCCTGGTCGAAGGGACGGCGGTGCGTGCGGTCTTCAAGAGCCCGGGTCTTTCGCCCCAGGAAACCCAGGGCGTGCTGCAAGCCGCCCAACGCATGGGACTGTGGGTGGGCAGCGAGCTCACACTCTTTGTCCATGCCTTGCAGCAACTGCACCTGCATCAGGATTACCAGCCCAAGATTCTGGCCATCACCGGCACCAACGGCAAAACGACGGTTACTGCCCTCACGCGCCACTTGGTGGATTGGGCCGGCAAAAGCGTGGCCATGGCCGGGAACATTGGTCCGGCGCTGCTCGATACCCTGGCGCAGGCGATCGACGCCCAAGCGCTCCCCGAGGTGTGGGTGCTGGAGCTGTCCAGCTTCCAACTGGACCTCCCGGCGGGCCTGGAACCCACAGCGGCGACCGTGCTCAACGTGACCCAGGACCACCTGGACTGGCATGGCGATATGGCGGCCTATGCCGGCGCCAAGGCACGCATCTTTGGCCAGCAGGGCGTCATGGTGCTCAACCGCGACGATCCGACCGTGATGGCGATGTTGAGCACCGCCGGGCCGTCCCAAGGTGCGAAGGCCCCCACGGGGGGCAGCGCAGCACACGCAGTGGCAAGCGTGGGGGCGACGTTGAGCACCGCCGGGCCGTCCCAAGGTGCGAAGGCCCCCACGGGGGGCAGCGCAGCACACGCAGTGGCAAGCGTGGGGGCGAGCAAGTCAGCATCGTCCAAGGGAGCGATTGGGCGGCACTGGATCAGCTTTGGCACCGATATGCCCCGGCGTGCGGGCGACTTTGGGATGGAAACAGTCCACGGCATGGTGTGGCTGGTGCGAGCGATGGATGCCGACGAAACCCGACGCCGGCGCAAGGAGGCCGAACCCGAGCTCTTCTTTCAACGCTTGATGCCCATGGATGCCCTGCGCATCCGGGGCCGTCACAACGCCAGCAACGCCTTGGCGGCTCTGGCCTTGGCGGCCAGTGCGGGTTGTCCGCTGGGGCCTATCTTGTACGGTTTGCGCGAGTACCGCGGCGAGCCGCACCGGGTCGAGCCCATTGGCATCCTGCGCGATGTGGAGTACTTTGATGACAGCAAAGGCACCAACGTCGGTGCCACCGTGGCCGCCCTGCAGGGCTTGGGTGCGGATCGCAAGGTGGTGGTGATCTTGGGTGGCGAAGGCAAGGGCCAAGATTTCGAACCCCTGGCCCAGCCCGTACAGCGCTTTGCACGCGCGGTGTGTTTGATCGGGCGCGATGCGCCGCGTTTGCGCGCCGCGCTGGCGCATACCGGCGTCGTGATCGAGGATGCGCCTTCCTTGCCCGAGGCCGTGCGCCTGGCGGCCCAGTGCGCGCAGGCGGGCGATGCGGTGCTGCTGTCACCGGCCTGTGCCAGCTTTGACATGTTCGACAACTACGAGCACCGTGCCCGGGTGTTTTGCACCGCCGTGCAGGAGCTGGCGTTGGCGCAGGGTGTCGATCTGGAGCAGTCCCTATGACTTCGATGGCACAGACGCTGTCGGGCTGGCTCTCGCGCAGGCGCCAAGCGCAGGCCGGACACCTGCCCGTGCGTCTGGGCGCGCGAGGCTCGGTATCGGCTTCGGACGCCGCGCAAGGCGTTGACCAACCGTTGGTGTGGGTGGTGGTGGCCTTGCTGATCTGGGGTCTGGTGATGGTGTACTCCGCTTCCATCGCGCTGCCGGACAACCCCCGTTTCGCCAAGTACACCCACAGCTATTTCCTGGTGCGCCACGCGATGTGGCTGGTGATGGCCTTCGCGATGGCGTTGATTGCTTTTCAAATCCCCTTGGCAAGCTGGGAAAAGGCGGCCCCTTGGCTGTTTGTGGTCTCGCTGGTGTTGCTCATCGTGGTGCTGATCCCGGGAATCGGCAAGGTGGTGTACGGTGCCCGCCGCTGGATCGCAATCGGGCCGTTGAGTTTCCAGCCATCCGAGCTGGCCAAGTTTGCCGTGTTGATGTACGCCGCGGGATACATGGTGCGCAAGATGGAGGTCAAGGAGCACTTCTTTCGGGCCGTCATGCCCATGGCCGTGGCGGTTGCCGTGGTGGGCTTGCTGCTGCTGGCCGAGCCGGACATGGGAGGCTTCATGGTGATCGCGGTGATTGCCATGAGCATTCTGTTCCTGGGGGGCGTGAATGCCCGCATGTTCTTCCTGATTGCCACGATCTTGGTGGTTGCCTTTGCGCTAATGATTGCGCTCAGCGAATGGCGCCGCGAACGCATCTTTGCCTACCTCGACCCGTGGAGCGAAAAGTACGCCTTGGGCAAGGGCTACCAGCTCTCGCACTCCCTGATTGCCATTGGCCGTGGAGAGATCTTTGGCGTGGGGCTGGGGGGCAGCGTGGAAAAACTGCACTGGTTGCCCGAAGCGCATACCGATTTCCTCCTGGCCGTCATCGGGGAAGAGTTCGGCCTGGTCGGTGTCAGCCTGGTGATCGGTCTGTTTCTGTGGCTGACGCGGCGCATCATGCACATTGGACGCCAGGCCATCGCCCTGGACCGTGTCTTTGCCGGGCTGGTGGCGCAGGGCGTGGGCATCTGGGTGGGCTTTCAGGCGTTCATCAACATGGGCGTCAACCTGGGGGCGCTGCCCACCAAGGGCTTGACCCTGCCCTTCATGAGCTACGGCGGCTCTGCCATCCTGATCAACCTGGTCGCCATGGCCGTTGTTCTCAGGGTTGACTATGAAAACAGGCAACTCATGCACGGAGGTCGTGTATGAGTTGTCTGTTTCACCAAAATGGGCACTGCGCGCAGCGCAGCATGGCGTGGAACACGCCATGGCTCATGCACGGAGGTCGTGTATGAGTTGTCTGTTTCACCAAAATGGGCACTGCGCGCAGCGCAGCATGGCGTGGAACATGCCATGGCTCATGCACGGAGGTCGTGTATGAGTTGTCTGTTTCGCCAAAACCGGTACTACGCGAAGCGCAGCATGGCGTGGAACACGCCATGGCTGATGCACGGAGGGCGGGTATGACCACCGCGTCCAAGTGTGCGCTGATCATGGCCGGTGGCACCGGGGGACATATTTTTCCGGGTCTGGCGGTCGCGCAGGCCTTGCGCGCGCGCGGCTGGCGGGTGCATTGGCTGGGTGCGCCGGCCAGCATGGAGAGCCGCTTGGTGCCGCCCCACGGTTTTGCCTTGGAAACGGTCGATTTCTCGGGCATTCGCGGCAAAGGCCTGGCAACGCTGCTGCTTGCGCCGCTGCGCTTGCTGCGCGCGTCCTGGCAGAGCCTGTGCGTGATGCGCCGTGTACGACCGGATGTACTGGTGGGTTTTGGCGGCTACATCACCTTGCCAGCCGGCTTGGTGGGGGCGCTCAGTGGTCGTGCTCTGGTGCTGCATGAGCAAAACTCGGTCGCGGGCATGGCCAATCGCGTGCTCGCACGCTTGGCCCGGCGGGTCTTCACCGCCTTCCCCGACGTGTTGCCCCAGGGGCAATGGGTTGGCAACCCCCTGCGCACCGAATTCCTGAACCAGCCCGGTCCGCAGGAACGCCTGGGTGCGCGCAGCGGCACCCTGCGTCTCTTGGTGGTGGGGGGTAGCCTGGGTGCACGCGCCTTGAACACTGTGGTACCCCAGGCCCTGGCCCAACTGCCACCGAAGCAGCGTCCGCTGGTCACGCACCAGAGCGGCGAAAAGCAGATCGACGAGTTGCGCGCCAACTACGCGGCCGCAGGGATCGACGTGCAATTGAGCCGCGCCGGGTCGCACCAAGACCCGAAGGCCCCGGGGCGCAGCGATGCCGCCGGCAGCGGGAGCCGCGCAGTACCCCAAGGGACAAGCGCAGGGGTCACACTCGTGCCCTTCATTGACAACATGGCGCAGGCCTATGCCGATGCCGACCTGGTCATTTGCCGCGCCGGTGCCAGTACCGTCACTGAACTGGCGGCCGTGGGCGCTGCAGCGGTGCTGGTGCCGTTCCCGTCGGCGGTGGACGACCACCAAACCCACAATGCCCGCTTTCTGGCCGACCGTGGCGCCGCCTGGCTCGTACCCCAGGCGCAGCTGACCCCCGAATTTCTTGCCGATATGCTACAAAAAACAGAGCTTGCTACGCTTATTGCACGAGGCCTAGAGGCCAAAAAGCTTCAAAAAACCGAGGCAACCCAAGCGGTTGTCGCTGCCTGTGAGGAGTTGGCCGCATGAAGCACGCAATCAAGCACATTCACTTTGTTGGCGTGGGTGGCTCGGGCATGTCCGGCATTGCGGAAGTGCTGCACAACCTGGGCTACACGGTTTCCGGTTCCGACCTCGCCGACAGCGCCACCTTGCAACGCCTGGGCGCGCTGGGCATTGCCACCCACATCGGGCACGCCGCCAGCCATGTGGCCGGAGCAGATGCGGTCGTCACCTCCACCGCAGTGCAAGCAGACAACCCCGAAGTACTGGCCGCCCGCGAGCGCCACATTCCCGTGGTGCCCCGCGCACTCATGCTGGCTGAGCTGATGCGCCTGAAGCAAGGCATTGCCATTGCCGGCACCCATGGCAAGACCACCACCACCAGCCTGGTTGCAAGCGTCTTGGCCGAGGCAGGGCTGGACCCCACGTTCGTGATTGGTGGGCGTCTGAACAGCGCGGGTGCAAACGCACGCCTGGGCCAGGGCGACCACATCGTGGTGGAGGCGGACGAATCCGACGCCTCCTTCCTGAACCTGCTGCCGGTGATGGCCGTGGTGACCAACATCGATGCCGACCACATGGAGACCTACGGGCACGATTTCGCCCGCCTGCAGAAGGCCTTTGTGGACTTCTTGCACCGCATGCCGTTCTATGGGGTTGCCATCCTGTGCACCGACGACCCGGCCGTGCGCGACATCGTGCACCAGGTGACCTGCCCGGTCACCAGCTACGGCTTCAACGAAGGCGCTGAAGTGCGCGCCCTGAACGTGCGTGCGGTCGGAGCCCAGATGCACTTCACCGTGCAGCGGCGCAACGGCGTCGTGCTGCCCGACCTGGAAGTGGTACTCAATCTGGCCGGGCGACACAATGTCCTCAACGCCTTGTCTGCCATTGCGGTGGCGGTGGAACTGGGCCTGGACGACGACGCGGTGCTGCGGGCGCTGCGCGAATTCAAGGGCGTGGGTCGGCGGTTCCAGCGGTATGGCGACCTGGCCTTGCCCGGCGGTGGCGAAGTCACCGTGCTGGACGACTACGGGCATCACCCGGTCGAGATGGCGGCCACCCTGGCGGCGGCACGCGGGGCGTTTCCCGATCGGCGGCTGGTGTTGGCCTTCCAGCCGCACCGCTACACCCGTACCCGTGATTGCTTTGAGGACTTTGTGAAAGTCATGGGGCTGGCCGATGCGGTTTTGCTCAGCGAGGTGTATGCCGCAGGCGAAGCCCCCATCGTCGCTGCCGACGGTCGGGCCCTGGCGCGCGCGCTGCGCGTGAGCGGCAAGATCGAGCCCGTGTTTGTGGACGCCATCGCCGCCATGCCGCAGGCTATTGTGGACAACGCCCAGCCCGGCGACGTGGTGCTGTGCATGGGGGCGGGATCCATCGGGCAGGTGCCCAGCAAAGTCGTGGATTTGCTACAAAAACAAGAGCTGCTCACGCAGGAGGGGCGAGGGCTATGAGTCAATTTGATGTAAAAAAATGGGGTAAGGTCGCGGTCTTGATGGGCGGCGTTTCCGCCGAGCGCGAGGTGTCCCTCATGTCGGGCACCGGCGTGCTCCAGGCCCTGCGCTCCCGGGGTGTGGATGCCTTTGCCTTCGACCCGGCCGAGCGCGGGCTGGACGAGCTAAAGCGCGACGGTGTGCAGCGGTGCTTTATCGCCCTGCACGGCCGCCATGGCGAAGACGGCACGGTACAGGGCGCCCTGGAACTGCTGGGCATTGCCTACACCGGCTCGGGGGTGATGGCATCCAGCATTGCCATGGACAAGGTCATGACCAAGCGCATCTGGCTGGCCGAAGGCATCCCCACCCCGCGTTACCAGTTGCTGCGCCGCACGGCCTATGACCGCCGCCAGGTGCTGGAAGTGCCCGATGCACTGGGGCTGCCGGTCATCGTGAAGCCCGCACGGGAAGGCTCCTCGCTGGGCGTGAGCAAGGTCATGGGTTACTCTGGCATGGTGGAAGCGGTGCAGGCTGCGGCGGATATGCACGATGACATCTTGTGCGAAGCCTGCATCGAGGGCGACGAAGTGACCTGCCCGGTGCTGGGCGAGGGCGACAGTGCCCATGCGTTGCCGGTAATCCGCATCGTGGCCCCGCAGGGCAACTACGACTACCAGCACAAGTATTTCACCAACGACACCCAGTACCTGGTGCCGGCCGGACTGCCGGCTGGGGAAGAAGAAGCCATTCAGGCGCTGGTCGTCAAAGCGTACCGCGTGCTGGGCTGCCGGGGCTGGGGCCGCATCGATGTGATGATCGACCGCCAGACACGCCAGCCCTACCTGCTGGAGATCAACACCTCGCCCGGCATGACCGGGCACTCCCTGGTACCCATGTCCGCGCAGGCGGCTGGCATCAGTTACGAAGAACTTTGCCTGCGGCTGCTGGAAGCCACCGCGCTGGATAGTGAGGTGAAGCCATGAGCGCCGCCGGGCCGTCCCAAGGCGCGAAGGCCCCCGCGGGGGGCAGCGCAGCACGCGCAGCGGCAAGCGTGGGGGCTCAATGAACGCCATGACCACGCCACTGGACATCCGCCTGATGAACATGACCGCCTCGGTCCTGTTGGTGGGGCTGGCCGTCTATGCCGCCTGGGCCAGCCTGCAAGCCGTTGCCCGGCTGCCCTTGTTCGATGTGCGGGCCATCGTGGTGCAAGGGGATGTCAACCACAACAATGCCGTCAGCCTGCGTGCCAACGTCGCGCCGCGCCTTTCCGGCACCTTCTTCAGCATGGATCTGGGCCAGGTGCGCGCGGCCTTTGAATCGGCTCCCTGGGTGCGCCAAGCCGTGGTCCGCCGCGAGTTTCCGAACCACCTGCGCGTGCACCTGCAAGAGCA
>JAYRUL010000038.1:0-21961 GCA_041919095.1 Rhodoferax sp.
CTGGGCTACGCCTGCGGGCTGCAGGGGCTGTACGACCGTATCCTGCTGGCCTATTTCGTGGCCTGCGGGGTCTCGCGCCTGGCCCGCTACAACATCACGGCCGAAGCGTTTGCCCAGGAGTCCGGCAGGGTCCGCTACTTCGAGGGCACACCCATTCCGACCTCAACTTTTATTGTGGCCGTCTTGACCCTGGCCGCCTACCACGGCGCGCTGGGCAGCCAGTTGTGGTGGGGCACCTGGTGGATTGGCGGCTATGTCTTGCATCCCTTGGCGTTGATGTTTGGGGTATCGGGCTCCCTGATGATCAGCCGCATCCGCATTCCCAAGCTGTAGCAGCCCGAATTTTTGGTGTTTTTGGCCTCCAGCCATTATGGAACAAGCGTAACCAGCTATTGTTTGTATAGCAACTGGCGGTCCACCATTTCCTTGCGATGTTTCAAGGCGGGGACATCCCAGCCCCCTAGAATGGAGCGGTCTTTTCGTCAGGAACTGCTCGCATGTCTTCCTCGTTGATTCGCCGACTGGCGCTGGCTTTGCTCATTCTGGCCGTGCTGGCGGGTGCCCTGTGGTGGTCCAAGCGACCCCAGCCTGTAGCGGTGGTCCTGACCGCCGTGGACCAAGGTCGGGTGGAGTCCAGCATTGCCAATACCCGCGCCGGCACGGTAGAGGCCTGCCAGCGCGCCAAGCTGTCCAGTACCTTGGGCGGTCGCATCGAGGTGCTGGCCGTGAAGGAAGGCGACCAGGTCAAAAAGGGCCAGTTGCTGATGAAGCTCTGGAACGACGACCAACAGGCCCAAAGCCGCCTGGCCCAGGCGCAGGTGGAAACCGCCAAAAAGCGGGTGGCCGAGGCCTGCGCCGTGGCGACCAACGCCGAGGCCGAAGCGCGACGCCAGGCCTCCCTGGCGCAGCAGGGATTTGTCTCCGGTTCGCGCGAGGAGCAGGCCCGCACCGAAGCGCTGGCCCGCCGGGCCGGTTGTGAGGCTGCCCAGGCCGACGTTGCCAGCACCCGCGCACGCCTGGCGGCAACTCACGTGGAGCAGGCGCGCACCGTGCTGGTTGCGCCCTTTGACGGCCGGGTCGCCAAGATCGTGGGCGAAGTCGGTGAATACTCCACGCCCTCGCCGCCCGGTGTGCAGATGCCCCCGGCGGTGGACCTGATCGACGAACGCTGCCTGTATGTCAAGGCACCCATGGACGAGGTGGATGCGCCCAAAATCACGGCCGGGCAGCGGGTACGGGTGCGGTTTGATGCCCTTCCCCAGAAAAATTTTGGCGGGTCGGTACGCCGCGTGGCCCCCTATGTGGTCGCGGTGGAAAAACAGGCGCGCACGGTCGATATCGAGGTCGTGCTCGATCCCCCCAGCGCCACCAACCCGGCACCGACCCTGTTGGTCGGCTACAGCGCCGATGTCGAAGTGGTGCTGGCGGTGCGCGAATCGGTGGTGCGCGTGCCCAGTGCCGCTCTCCTGGAGGGGGGCCGCGTGCTGCTGGCGGGAACGGACGGCACCCTGCAAGAGCGCACCCTCAAGACCGGGCTGACCAATTGGGAATTCACCGAAGTCCTGGAAGGATTGCAGGCCGGGGACCGGGTCGTGACCTCGCTGGAACGCGAAGGCGTCAAGCCCGGCGCAGCCTACCGGGCAGACGAAAAAACCAAGCCATGACGGCCGCCCAGATCGAACTCAGCGGCATTGAGCGGGTGTTCCACCTGGGCGACTCCGAAGTGCATGCCCTGCGCAACCTGCACCTGCAGATGGGCGCGGGCGAGTACGTGGCGGTGATGGGCCCGTCAGGCAGCGGCAAGTCCACCCTGCTCAATCTGCTGGGGCTGCTGGACCGCCCCAACGCCGGCACCTACCGACTGGAAGGGCGCGACGTGACCACTCTCAGCAGCGACGAGCAAGCCCGGGTGCGCAGTGAACGCATCGGCTTCGTGTTTCAAAGCTTTCACCTGGTGCCCCGGCTGACGGCGGCGGAAAACATTGCGCTGCCCATGGTACTGGCCGGTTTGCCGGTGGCCGAGCGCACGCAGCGGGTGCGGCAAGCCCTGCAGGACTACGGCCTGCAGGCGCGCGCCGACCACCGCCCGGATGAGCTCTCGGGTGGCCAGCGCCAGCGCGTGGCCATCGCCCGCGCCACCATCATGCGCCCGGCGATGATTCTGGCCGACGAACCCACGGGCAACCTGGACCGGGCCACCGGCGATGAGGTGGTCCGGCTGCTGGAAGGGCTCAACGCCCAGGGCGTCACCCTGATCGTGGTGACGCATGACGCCAGCCTGGGCGCGCGGGCCCGACGCCAGATTCGCATGGAAGACGGTGCGATCCAGCTGGACAGTGTCCATCCGATGACCCCCGCCGCCGTATGCGTGCCTTCGACCTGATCCGCTTCGCGCGCGAAGCCGCCACGGGCAACCCGCTGCGCTCGGGCCTCTTGGTGCTGGCCATGGCCATTGGCGTAGCGGCCGTGGTGATGCTGACGGCGCTGGGCGATGGCGCAAGGCGCTATGTGATGGCGGAGTTTTCCTCGCTGGGCAGCAACCTGGTCATCGTGCTGCCCGGACGCAGCCAGACCGGTGGTTTCAACCCCGGCAACGCCATCACCAACACCACGCGCGACCTCACCATTGACGATGCCCAGGCGCTCACGCGGGCCAGCGCGGTCACGCGGGTGGCCCCCCTGAACATTGGCACATCCGAAATCAGCTATGGCGGCAAGTTGCGCGAGGTCATGGTGGCGGGTACCACAGCCGAGTACACCGAAGTTCGCAGCCTGCAACTGGCGCAGGGGCGGTTCCTGACCCGGGGGGATTGGCGACGGGGCAGCGCCGAGGCCGTGATTGGTGCCAAGGTCCGAGAAGCGCTGTTTGGCACCTCCAACGCCATCGGGCAGCTGGTGCGGGTGGGCGATCGGCGCTTGCGCGTGGTGGGCGTCATGGCGGCCAGTGGCCAGGGGCTGGGCATGAATACGGACGAGCTGGTTTTCGTACCCGTGGCCTTGGCCCAGGCCATGTTCAACACCAACACGCTGTTTCGCGTACTGGTGGCGGCCCACAGCCGCGCGTCCCTCGATGCCGCCAAGGTGCAGATCCGCGCCATCATCCAAAGCCGCCACGAAGGCGAAGAGGACGTGACCGTCATTACCCAGGATGCCTTGCTTGCCACCTTCGACAAACTGTTGGGGGCACTAACCTTGGGCGTTGCCGGCATTGCAGCCATCAGCTTGGCGGTAGCGGGCATCTTGGTCATGAATGTGATGCTGGTATCGGTCTCGCAGCGTACCTCCGAAATCGGTTTGCTCAAGGCCCTGGGCGCTACGGGCGCGCGCATTCGCTGGCTGTTTCTGGTCGAAGCCGCCATGCTGTCGTGCGCCGGTGCCGTGGTGGGCTACCTGCTGGGGCAGTTCGGTGCCGCCGTGATCCGCCAGATGTACCCCACTTTTCCCGCCTACGCGCCCGATTGGGCGGTGCTGGCCGGACTGGGCACAGCCCTGGCGACCGGCCTGGTCTTTGGCGTGCTTCCGGCGCGCAAGGCTGCCCAGCTGGACCCGGTCGAGGCATTGGCCAAAAAATGAAGCCGCAACCCTGATCATGGTCTGGACCGATGCCCTCGCCCTGGCCCTGCGTGCCATCACCGCGCAGCGGCTGCGCAGTTTCCTCACGCTGCTGGGCATTGCGGTGGGAATTGCAGCGGTCATTTTGCTGACCTCCATTGGTGAAGGTATCCACCGTTTCGTGCTGGCCGAGTTCACCCAGTTCGGTACCAACATTGCCAGTATTTCACCGGGCAAGGTCAAAACCTCGGGGCCTGCGCCCACCGGCATTCCGAGCTCGGTGCGCCCACTCACACTGGAAGACACCGCGCACCTGGCACGGCTGGCGGCCATCGATGGCGTCTCGCCCATGGTGTGGGGCAACTCGGAAGTGGGGGCCAATGGGCGCTTGCGCAGGGTCAGCGTCAACGGGGTCGGCTCCGACATGCTGCGGGTGTACCGCATGGGCATGCGCAGCGGACAGTTTCTGCCCGCCGACGATCTGGAACAGGCACGCGCCTTTGTCGTGCTGGGTGCCACGCTCAAGACCGAATTGTTCGGGTCGGACGCCGCCTTGGGCCAGCGTGTGCGCATTGGAACGGCGCAGTTTCGCGTCGTCGGGGTGCTGGAACCCAAGGGCCAGTTCCTGGGCGTCGACCTGGATGATGCCGCCTACATTCCCGTCGCCCGTGCCATGGAACTGTTCAACCGGGATGGCATGATGAAGATCGATGTCTCCTACCGCGAGGGAACCTCGGCCCAGGTTGTCGTGGATGCGATTACCCGGCTGCTGGTGGCACGCCACGGCCGGGAGGATTTCACCATCGTCACCCAGGAAGACATGCTGCGCACGCTCTCCAACATTCTGGACATCCTGACCATGGCAGTGGGTGCGCTGGGCTCCATTTCTCTCCTGGTGGGTGCTGTCGGCATCGTCACCATCATGACCATCGCGGTGCGGGAACGCACCGGCGAGATCGGCCTGATGGTCGCGCTGGGTGCCCCCCGGCGCACCATCCTGGCGCTGTTTCTGGGCGAAGCGGTCGCCTTGTCGGCGCTGGGTGGCCTGATTGGCCTGGTACTGGGTTTTACCTTGGCCCAGGTCATTCACCTGGCGGTGCCGGCTTTGCCTGTGCATACCCCGATCAGTTTTGTCATACTGGCCGAAGTGGTGGCAATCGCGATCGGGCTGGCCGCGGGTGTCTTGCCCGCACGCAGTGCTGCACGCCTCGATCCGGTAGAGGCTTTGCGTTCGGAATGATGCGCGCGCGCATTTGACTAGGGGGTGGCAACATGACGCTGGCAATCATCAACCGTTACGTGGCCGAGTTGGACGCGGCGTTCACCGCGCTGGGGGCGCAAGTGCCCTTGGACCAGGTGGAGCACATGGCCATGCTGGTCCACCCGGCCATGGAGGCGCGTACCCGCGCCTACCACCGCTCGGAGCACGTATTTGCCCTGTGCGACGGCATGCAGGCGCGCCAGCGCTTGGCGGCCCTGTTCCATGACGTGGTGTACTTCCAGTTGGACGGTGGATTCCCGCCGTCGGTTCGGTCGATGCTGGAGCATGTGGTATCCGTGCAGGACGGTGGCCTGGTGCTGCAAACGCCTGCGGCCGACGACACCGTCTTGCGCCTGTGCTGCGGTATTTTTGGGTTTGCACCCGGCCAAACCCTGCCGTTGTATGGCGGCATGAACGAGTTTCTGAGCGCGGTCGTGGCGGCGCGCCTGTTGCAGGCGCATCTGGTCATGGACGACCTGCTGGGCGTGCTGGCCTGCATCGAAGCAACCATTGCCTTTCGGGCACCGGATGCACAGGGTCACAGCGCCGCGCAGTCCTTGGCACAGCGCCTGCATGTGCTGCTTGCGCAGGTCGACCCATCACCAACCCCCGCTGCCACGCTGCAGCGGGTGCATCGCGCCGTTGCCGATGCGGTGGCGCTGGCCAACCGGGATGTTGGCGGCTTTGCCGGAGCAGACCCAGGTTTGTTCCTGTCGAGCACCTGGCTGTTGATTGAGGAGTCCAACGCCCCGCAGGTCATCCCCAACCGCTACACCACGCAGGAATACCGCATGGGCCTGTGCCGCATGGGCAGCTTTTTGCGCCAGCTGGATGCCGCCCATATTTTTCAGGTGTACCGAGGTGTTCCCGATACGCAGGCCCTGGGCCAACTGCAAGCGGCTGCCCAGCGCAACATCGCCTTTGCCTGTGACTTCTTGGATGCCAAGACGGTGTCCATCGCCGTGGTGGAGGCCTTGGTCCGGTGCACCGGGCCGGACGTCCCGATCTCCATGTTCCTGGGCGACATCCGCAGTGCGCAGGGCCGCCCCGATCGTGCCGAAGACTACCTGCCCACTGTGCCAGCACACCCGCCGTTGGATGCACAACTGTTGCGGGTGTTGGAGCAGGGGCGCGCCCAGGAATCCGCGCACGACCTGACCGCATCTCCCTTGACCGCGTTCATGTACCGTAGCCTGGGGCAGGCTGGCATGCAGCAAGCCCTGGTCCAGGCGCAGTGCATGTTTGACCACACGCTCAGCCCACTGGCGTTCCTGCACGCGTTGGATCGCGCCATGGTGAGCGCCATCACCCAAGCGTGCGCACGCATCGCGCTGTCCCGGCGGGCATCTTTGCTGGCCCTGCTGGAGAGCCTTTGAACGCTCGTCAACGACCCTGCATTTCCTGCAGTTTGCGCTTGGCCTCTTCGGCATCCTTGGCGTACTCGGCCAGGTAACGCTCGCGCTCTTCGCTGGTCCACTCGGCGCTGGAAAAGCGGTCGCGCGCATACCGCTGGCTGGCATGGACGACCCCGTTTTGGCGGGGCATCAACGCCCGATCGGGGAAGGTGTCGGGAATCAACAGAAAGCCCTCCACGTCCCGCAGTTGCAACGGAAAAGTGGGATTTCTGTCCAGCACCAGCGCGCCAAACACCTGCAGACGAAACTCGCGCGGACCGGGCGCGACCTCGTCGTTGTACTGCAGCAGTGCAAAGGGGCGGCCCTGGGCATCGTCCACCCGTGCGCTGACCACGTAGCGCCCGCCTTTGCGCACGTTGGCCTTGAGGTAGAAGTTCAGGGACCCGTGCTCCAGCGCCTCGCGTACGCCCAGCCAGGTCGCTGGCACCTCGGGCGCATACACCACATCAAACTGGGCGACTCCTTGCTGGCCGTTGGCTGCAATTTCTGCCAGCACGCGAATGGTCCCGTTGTAACTGGCAAATCCTTGCGTGGCCGGTGTCAGGCGGGCACTGAAACGGTTGTCGCCCGCCACATCATCCGTAAGACCGCCTTCGTCAGCGAAGGGCACTGGTGCCTGGATGATGCGCACCGGCGTGCGGCTATCTGCCACGGATTGGGCCGACGCTTGCCGGATGCTCAGAGGCAGGCTACGGCCACGGTCATCGACTGCTTCCACGGTGAATTTGATGCTGTCCGCCCCACTGGCAAAGACCCGCTCCTGGCTGGTGCGCAGGCGCAGACCTGCGAGCGGCTCGCCCTGGACACCGCGCAGCACCAGTTCCTCTTCGATCGGCGCAAAGGGGCGCACTTGATCGGGGTGCTCGCTGATGGGCCTGGACTCAAAGGGGTAGCGTGTGGAGTCCCGGTAGCTGGCATACAGTTGTTCGGCGCGCTCCAGGCGTCCGCGCCACAAGGCCAGTTGCTCTTGGCGCGCTTGCAATCCGGCTGCGCTGTACGGCACCTGCGCGGTTGGGCTGGCACCGACTGCACCGTCGGCGCGCGGTTCCGTGGCGTGCGCCGGGTTCACCGCAGCGGTGGACCCGGCGGGTTCCATGCGGGGCTCGGAGGGTTCTGCCATCCACCACCCAATTCCCAACGCGGCACCCAGCACGACACTGCCCCAAACCCACCGTGTGTTCAACCCACGACTCCTGTTCCCTGCACAAGGCGAACAAGGCGGGCAACGCCGCCTTGCTGGCTACTTACTTGGCATTGGCTGCCATGTCGGCGCGCACCTTGGAAACCACGCCCCCCCAATTGCCGTTGGTGTAGTGGTTAAACGCTTCGGCGTCGTCGCGCCACGCCACGGTGTGGTAGCTCCACTTGGTTTTACCGCCTTCGTTGGCGGCGGTGCCCAGGGTCAGGTCGTTGCACAGCCAGTCCGACGGGTTGCAAAAACCAGCACCGCCACTGCCCGATACGCCGCCGGAAGAATGGTAGGCCACGGCCTCGTCGTCTTGCCCCGGCAGTACTCCTGAATACAGCGTACCCTTGGCACCCGCGTACATGTAGAACCACTTGGCACGCGTCTGGTTGTGGTCGTACAAGGCGCGCGCGGTAGCGGTTTTCAGGTCCGAGGTGAGCGGATCGGACACGGCCCAGCTACCCACATTGGCCAGTTCACTGCCGCCCCCTGCCCCGGCCGCCACATCCACCCATTTGATGTTCCAGCCGGTCTGCGTGGTGCCATCCAGGTTGCCACACTGGCCAGACGCATTGGGAACGGCATTCTTCTTGGTGCGGGTTGTTCCGCCATACAGCGATAGCGCATAGCCAATCTGCAGGTTGCCAGCACTGTGGGCCGCGATATAGCACCAGTTGCTGCCCGTGCAGTAGCAGTCCAGGGCATCCCGAATCCGGTAGTTTTGGTCCGAGACGCGGTTGAACCCATCCCAGTTCACCGATTTCTTGTTCACACCTGCCGCCGTGCTGGCCGGGCCCCAATACGTGAAATCGGCATGGTTGCCCGCCTGGGCGTTCGGATTGCTGCGACCATTGATCCAGAGGGAATAGTTGGTGGCATAAACGCCACCCGCTATGCAAGCCAACACGACACCCAGGGATTGCAGGACGCGCTTGGAGCGCAGACGAAGTAACGCAGGCACGGTAAACGACATGGGAACTCCTCCAGTCAGTGGTGGGGACGCGAAAGATGGAGCGCGCAGTGTCGCCAAGGCGACCAGAACCGCCAACTGGGGATTACCCGAACGATCGTGCTTTTTTAGTGATCGCCCGCCGCCAGCCACGCAAGGCTGCGGCTGGCGTGCACCGCCATGAGCGCGTCGATCACATCCGGATCGAACTGGGTGCCTCGGCGTTGGGTGACATAGTCCAACGCCTGGTCCAGGGGCCAGGCCTCCTTGTACGGCCGGCGGTGCAGCAGCGCGTCCAGAACGTCCACCACCGCCACAATCCGGGCCGACAAGGGAATGGCAGCCCCTTTGAGACCCCGCGGATAACCCCGGCCGTCAAAATGTTCATGGTGCCCGCCAGCAATTTCCGCGCCCAGGCTGAGCGAAGACACGCCGCCGACCATCGCCGCCGCGCGCGCCAACACGGACTCTCCCGCCAACGCATGCTGTTCCATGATGATGCGTTCTTCGGGTGTATGCGGACCCGGTTTGAGCAGGACCGCATCGGGTGTGGCCACCTTACCCACATCGTGCAAGATGCTGGCCAGACCCACGTAGGAGAGAAACGTCGGGGTAATCTCTTGCACGCACTTGCCCTGCATTTGCAGGCCCAGAGCAATGGCGTGGGTTAATTCGGCCACGCGGCGCACATGGCCACCGGTGTTGGCGTCGCGCGATTCGGCCAAATCCGCCAACGCCACGACCGTGGCTTCTTGCGTGGTTTTCAATTGGCCGAACATGTGCAGGTTGTCAAACGCCGCTGCAATGCGGTCGCAAAACAGATCCAGCAGATTGCGTTCCAGATCGCCCAGCGGCCATGGTGGGGCGAACGCGACCGCGAATTGATGCCCGTGGCGCACCCGCAGATACAACACATCAACCGCGTCACTGAACACGTTGTCGCGGACCTTGAAGGCTTGACCGATCTGAGGCGCCCATTGGTGATCGGTGGGCACGGTCATGTGTTCGCACAATTGCAGCGACTCGGCTGTGGATGCAACCACCACCGGGTCACTGGTATCTCCTTCCGAATCACTGCGCATGACACACAGGACGCCTTGGGCCCCAAAGTTCAAGATCGCGCCGATTTGCGTCAAGACCCCCGAGGCCAGTTCCTTCAAGGAATCCACCTGGTACAAATTGCTGGCACCTTCCAGGATCTTGGCCAAGCCTTTTCGGTTGGCATCGATGGTCTTCAGTCCCTCATAGGCGCGCAGGGATGAAATGACCGTAGTGAACAGTTTTTGCGCGGTGAGTTCGGTCTTGGCCTTGTAATCGTTGATATCGAAATCGACGATCACCTTCTGCTCGGGAGCCTGCCCGGGCTGGCCTGTGCGCAGCACAATGCGCACGATCTCATTGTCCAGTTCCTCCCGAATCCGCCGTACCAGTTTGAGCCCGGCATCTTCGGTTTCCATCACCACATCGAGCAGTACCAGCGCAATGTCCGATTCGCGATGCAAGATATCAAAGCCTTCCTGGCCGGTATGGGCCGAAAGCACCTCGATCCCGCGTCCCCGAAACACCACGCTGTGCAAGGCGAGCCGCGTCACGGCATGGATATCGGGTTCATCGTCCACCACCAGCACGCGCCAGGGGCGCTGCTGCGTGGCTGGAATGACGGGTGACTCGTCTTCTTCAATCAGCCAGTTGTCGTCATCGTTCGCGGGACTGCCCATTCATTGGCTCCAAGTAGGTGTCCGACCATAGGTTGCGTGATTCCACACGCTCCAAGCTGTGGTTATAACGCCTTTTCATGATCGGAGCTGGTCGGGGAAACGCGAGGCAGACGCAACGTGAAGCATGCACCGCCCTCTGGCCGGTTGTGAACCGCGACCGTGCCGCCGAGTTGTTGGGTCACGATGTTGTACACGATGTGCAGCCCCAGTCCTGTTCCACCTTGCCCACGTCGCGTGGTGAAGAACGGCTCGAAGATGCGCCCGAGATGCTCGGGGGCGATTCCATTGCCGTCATCCGCAAACTCCAGTGTGACCCAATCCAGGTGCAAATCAACCTGGATCCTGATCTGCCCTCCTCGCCCACCGCCAAACGCATAGGTAATGGCATTCATGGTCAGGTTGGTCAATACCTGGGACAACAGCCCAGGGTAGCTGTCCATCTCCACGGTGGGGTCGCAATCCACGACCACCCGCGCTTGCGCCTTGCGCAAGCTGGCGTGCAAACTGGTGGTGAGCTCTTCTAGGTAGTCCTGCAGCACGAATACCCGCCGCTGGTCGCTGGTCTGGTCCACGGCGACTTGCTTGAAGCTCTGGATCAGTCGGGCTGCCCGTTCTGCGTTCGCCTGGATCAGGTGCGCGCTTTCTGCCGCAGTCTTCACATAGGCATCCACCTCCGATTTGCGGACCGAACCCTTGCGCAGGGCATCGCCGAACTCGGTGGTCGCCTCTTCCAGAATGGATGCGCCGGTCAACACGACACCGATGGGTGTATTGACTTCGTGCGCCACGCCCGCCACCAGCCCCCCCAAGCCGGCCAGCTTCTCGGATTGCACCAGCGATTCTTGGGCGGCCTTGAGTTCGTCCAAAGCCACTTCGGCACGGGCAGCGGCGTTGCGTGCCTCCTCCTCGGCCTGGGCACGGCGTTGCATGATTTGGCGCAGCTTGCGCTGCGTTTGGTTGAAGCCACGGATCACATCACCGAACTCGTTGCGCGCCGTTTCCGGAAGCTCCTGGGCATCATCGCCCTCATGCGCGGCCAATTCGAATAGCGCATCGCGCAACTGCCCGATGGGTCGAAACACCAGCCCCAGACTGAAAGTCAGCGCCAGGACCAGCACAACGTCGATCAACACGATTTCCAGCACCCTGGCCGTCGCCGCCTTGTGCAATGTGGCCTCGATGTCATCGCGCGAAAGAGACACCTCCACACTGCCAATCTGGGTGGGGGCCCCGCCATCGCGCTGGCGCGCCCGATCCAGATCAGGAGACAGCAGCACCTTGTCTTTGATCAGGTGGTATGCGCCAGAGCCCAGACTGCCGCCAGGGTCTTGTGATGAATTGGGGCGCGAAACCGAGGCAAACACCTGTCCACTGGTATCGAGCACCCGCACGGCCACTACCTCACGCTGCTCGACCTCGGCCAGGAGAATGCGTTCGGCCTGCGGTTTGTCGTAGTTCCACAAAACCGTCGGCAGCGACGTCTTCAGGCGCGACAGCGTTTCCGCCTGGCGCTCCTTGTAGCGCTGCTCCAGTTCTTCAGACAGCCGTGCGTGGGCATAAAACCCGAACGCGGCCAAGGTTGCCGTCACCAGGATCACGTACAACAACGTCAATCGCAAGCGAATGGAATGCATCGATGCCTCAGTAATGCTCATTGGTTGACACCCGTGCCGCGCGGGCAGGCCGGCACAGTATGCGCCCAAATCGGGTTGCGATAAACCTCTGTTGGGGTTTCCATAAACCGAATAAGATGGCGCAGTTTCAACCATAAGGTCCACTTGCATGTTGCAGAAACCGATTCGGGTAGCCGTTGCAAGCCAAGCCCTGCGAAACGCGTTTCTGGGCGGATTCACTGCGCTGTTAGCGTTGCAGGTGCCCGCCTCTGCCGCCGATTTGACGGCCTACACCACAGAATGGGCACCGTACAACTTTGAAGAGGACCAAGTCATCAAGGGTGTTTCGAGTGACCTCCTAAACGAGGCCTGCAACCTCGCCAAGTTGAAATGCGAGATTCAAATGGTGCCTTGGGCACGAGGCTACAAGATCACCCAGAACACACCCAACACCCTGATTTACACCACTGCGCGCAAACCCTCGCGGGAAAACGAGTTCTTGTGGGTTGGCCCCATCCTTCCCCGGGTCACCTGGATCTATACCAGCGTCGTAGGAGATCGTCAGCCCAAGTCCCTGCAAGAACTCGGCCAATGGCGCATTGGTGTGGTGCGCGGCGAGGCCGCGCAGCAAGATCTGCTCAACGCCGGCGTACCGGCCAGCGCCTTGGTCGAGGCGAATTCCAACCACGACCTGATGCGCATGGTTCAGGCACGCATGATTGACGCTCTGGTCAACACCGAGGTTGGGATGCAGTGGCAGCTGCGTACGTTTCAGGGTGGAACGATTTCCTTGCATCGAACCTTGAAGCTCAGCGACGAAGGTGCGTACTACTACGCGCTCAACCGGCAATCCGACCCCGAACACGTCCGCAAGCTGCAAACCAGCATTGACAAGATTCGCCGCAGCGGCCGATTGGACGCCATCGTACGCAGTTACGGCAGCACCGCCAGCGCAGAAAAGTAACTTCTGCCCTTCAAGCGGCGATGGCCGCTGGGGGTTGTGGATAGTGAAGTTGCACCCACGCCTCAAACTGGGAACACATCACCGCCTCGGATATGCCGTTGTCAGCCACCAACTCTGTGCCGTGCACAACCCGGATGGTCGCGTCCAATGACTGCGAGGGGCTTTGCGGATACACCCGGGTTTGTGCCGCAGCCATGCGAACTTGCGCGCGCTCCCAGGCCTGCTGTGCCGTCAGGTTGCAATGGTCGGCCAGGTAGCGCGCATTGAAGGACTCGCCCGTCAGGCTCGCCAAGGTTTCGTTGTGGTTGCGCCGGTTGCCACAGGCCCAATAGTGTTCGGCCATGGCCGGTCCGATGGCCGGGTTGTCGGTGAGGAAGCCGTAGGTGCGTTCGAAATAGGCGCGCGTCTGGTACACCGCCATATTCGCCAGCAGATAGCCGTGGTACGACGCTGCCGACTCCTGGTTGAGGAGATGGGGAATCGCCAGGATCGGCCGCGGCCCGGGCGAGACTCCCAGGACACGCTGCTCACAGGCGCGCGCCAGCGCGAGCACCGTGGAGGTATTGAGGTCACCATCTTCCAATTGGTACAACGCCCGCTCGAAGTACGGCACGACCAGCAGGCCGCGCTCCATGTGGGCGGCATACGGCTGGCGTGCATCGATGCGTCGGCGCACCAGCTCCGCCGGCATCGGTTGCCCCTGGGCATTGCGGGCATAGCGCGTCAACCAATCGGCGTCCTCCAGCAAACTGGCAAAGAACATGGACTGGGTTTCTGCGTACGCCATGGACGTGGGCGCAAACTCTTGCGAGAAACAGGGGGAGTTCTGCGTCACATTGGCGAAGTGCGCAGCGTGGCCCCCTTCGTGAAACAGGGTGTGGATAGCGCGCGCGCCACTGCCGACCTGGTCGGGCTTGGCCTCTGCGGTGAAATTGATCTGGCCGGGCACCCACTGGCCCACATCATTGAAATGCGAGGGCACCGGGGCATGGCAGAACCCGTTTTGGTACTTGCCCGTGCGTGCCAGCAAGTCCAACTGCAAGGTAGCCCCACGGTAGCTGATACCCAGGTTCCTGAAGCTGTGTACCCAGCGCTCCAATGCCTTGCCAAATGGCAAGTAGGGATCCGATTGGCGCGTGACATCGCCCCCCATAAAGAAACGCAGGTTACAAGACTTCAGGGCTTGCGACCCATGACGCGCCGATACGGCGTCCAACCCGCGCTGGTTGGCTTGTCGGGTACGGACCTCAAAATCATCCAGAATGGCAAAGAGCTCCCGGCTGGTCATGCCTTCGTTCTTGCGGACCTTGTACTCGAAGTAATTGCCAAAGCCCTGCGCCCGTGCAAAGGCGTTGCGGGTTCTCACAATATCCAGAAATCCGTTGGACAGCACCCAGTGCTCCAGCGACATCAGGGCATCGTGCGAGCTTTTGCGGGCAACCTCGCTGGGATTGGTAGCCAAATTGGTGCTGAGCATGCCAAAGGTGGCCTCTTCGCGCACACCACTCTCATTGATGTGCCGCAGAATCAATCCCCGGCGCTTGCCAAACATCACCGCTTCCTGGTGGATGAGTTGCTCCATCAGTTTGCGCGCAGCGGGTTTGTCGATGATGTTGCATTCAAACAGCGCGCGCCATCCCTCCAGCCCCTGTTGCAAGGCATCTTTTTCAGCGCTGCCTGGCCCATCGCGCAGGGCTGCTAGAGCCTCACGTACGCGGCGCAGGCGTTCCGGATCGGAGATGAAGTGCTTGTACGCGGCCTCGGATTTGGCGAAGCCCGCATGGTCGTCCGACACCGCCATGTAGGTGTCCCAGAACAGGTCTTCCTTGGTCTTGTGGACGGCCAGGTACTCCTGATTCAGGCTCTTGAACAAGGCGAGAGATGTTTGCATGCATGCTACCCCCTCGGGGGCCATGGTTTACCAAGAATCCGAGCGCACCTGGGATTCCCACTTGGCGCCGCGCGCCGCATAGACGCTGATCACCCCGTAACGTTGCTCGCCTTTTTCATCCCATTTCATCGAGCCCGTTACCGGTGCGTAGCCGTCGATCTTGCGCAGGGCGTCCACCACATCCTGGGGCTTGCCGGTTTCCGAGCGCCGAATCGCTGCTGCCAGCACATGCATGGCGTCGTAGGTGTAGTGGCCGCCGTAGGCGGGGTCCACCTTGAATTTGGCACGGTATTTGTCCAGGAAGGCCGCCCCCGTGGGGAACTCTTGCACTTCCAGGATGGGAGACGTGGCGATCAGGCCGCGAATGATGCCGGTGCCCTTGAGCGTCAAGGTGGTCTTGATGGTGTCGCCCCCGAGCAGGTAGACCTGGGTGTGTCCGACTTTTTGCAACGCCTCGAGCAACGCCAGCACCTGGAAGTCGTTCAGCGTCGAGACGATCACCTCGGTCTGGGTCGCCTTCAATTTGGCGGCCAACTCGTCGAATGCCTTGGTCTTGTCGTCAAAGGACTGCTGGTGCACGACTTCTTTCTTGGCCTTCTTCAGTTCAACCGTTGCACCGGCCGCCAGGTCCTTGCCATACGGGGTTCCGTCATCCAGAACGGCATAGCGCGTCGCGGTGAAGTGTGAGCTGGAGAAACTGCCGATGGCCTTGGCCTGGAGGTTGTCGTTGGCCACCAGCCGGAACGTGGTGGGCAGCCCCAGCGCGGTGTATTTGGGATTGGTGGAAATGGCCAGTTGGGCGATGCTCTTTTCAGCGTAAATAGGTGCTGCGGCAATACTGACCCCCGAATTCAGGTGTCCCACCACGGCCACGACACCCGCGTTGACCAGTTGCTGGGCCACTTCCTTGCCCGTGTCGGCATTGGCGCGGTCGTCGACAGCGACCACTTCGAAAGTGACCGGTTTGCCTTTGACGCGAAACCCCTGTTTGTTCAGTTCTTCCACCGCCAGGTTGACTCCATTGAGCAAATCCTGTCCGAGAGCGGCCAAGTTGCCCGATAGCGGCTGGGCGACACCGATCTTGAGGGTGGAAGGAACGTTGTCGCAACCTTGAAGCAGGCCCATAAGGCCCAGGCCGCCGACGGTTCCAGCGCCCAGAACGGCGCGACGGGACACGGGTGTATGCATGGTGGAGGACTCCAGAATGGTCGGAGCCTGCACTGTACGGAGTTTGTAGTTAGGCGCGCAGCGGGTTTTCCCCGGCAAGCAGGAATGCTGCATCCTCATTAGCGGCTCTTATAAATAGCCAGGATTCGGCGTTGCAGGCAATGCTGCGGTGTTTACGGGTCAGCGGAAATCACGGCTGACACTGGTCAACCCAGCCAACAAAGGCGTGAGATCCACCAGATGGTGGGCAATGACGTGGCACACCTGCCCGCCCGACTCGTCGTCGCGCTGCCACACCCCATGGACCGCCAGCAGCCGGGCCTGGTAGAGCGCGTGGCGAAATTTTTCGCGCACTGCTTTCCAGACGATCACGTTGACGTGGCCGGTTTCGTCTTCCAGGGTCACAAAAGTCACCCCTTTGGCCGTTTGCGGACGCTGGCGCATGGTGACGATGCCGCAGGCCCGCACCAGCCGTCCGCTGGGCAGGTCCATCAACACGGCGTGGGTTTGCAGACGCCGCGATGCCAGTTGCGCCCGCAGCAACTGCAGGGGGTGAGCGCGCAGGCTCAGCCCCAGGGCGGCATAGTCCAGCAACACTTCCTGGCCGGTAGATGCCGGAGCCAATGCCAGCGGCGGCTCGTGCACCGCAACCCCTTGCAGCAAGGCCGGCGCGGGGTGCAAGGCGGCCGCATCCCACACCTGCTGGCGCCGATGACCGCTGAGCGACAGCAAGGCATCGGCGCTGGCCAGTACGCGCAAGTCGGCTTCGTTCAGGGCGCAGCGCAAGGCCAGGTCCTCGGTGCTGGCAAAGGGCGCGTGCCTGCGCTCGGCCACGATGCGTTCGGCCGCCGCCTGGCGCAAGCCACTGATCTGGCGCAGGCCCAGGCGAACTGCTGGTTGATCTAAGGTGTTGAGGGCAACGCTTGAGCAATGGGGGTCAGATCTCGATTTTGCGCAGCAAAACTCGTGCTCTGACCCCCATTGCGGTGCCACCACGGGAAGACTCTCCCATTCGCTATGCGACACATCCACCGGCAGCACCTCCACGCCATGGCGGCGGGCATCTTGCACCAGCTGCGAGGGGCTGTAGAAGCCCAGCGGCTGGCTGCCCAGCATTGCGGCCAGGAAGCAGGCCGGTTCGTGTTTCTTGAGCCAGCAGCTGATGTAGACCAGGATGGCAAAGCTGGCGGCGTGGCTCTCGGGGAAGCCGTATTCGCCAAAGCCCTCCATTTGCTTGAAGATGGCTTCGGCAAAGTCCGGCGGATAGCCCCGCTCCAGCATGCCGCCGACCAGGCGGTCGTGGTACTGGCTGACGTTGCCATGGCGCTTCCAGGCCGCCATGGAGCGGCGCAGCGCATCGGCCTCGCCCGGCGTAAACCCGGCTGCGACCACGGCAATCTGCATCACCTGCTCCTGGAAGATGGGCACGCCGTGGGTGCGCTCCAGCACCTTGCGCAGGTCCGGGTACGGTGAGGCGTGCGCCTGCGGGTTGGCGCGCGCCTTCAGGTAGGGATGCACCATGCCGCCCTGGATGGGGCCCGGGCGCACGATGGCCACCTCCACCACCAGATCGTAGAAGCAGCGCGGTTTGAGGCGCGGCAGCATGCTCATCTGGGCGCGGCTTTCAATCTGGAACACGCCCACGGTGTCGGCGGCACAGATCATGTCGTAGGTCGCGGCGTCTTCGCGCGGCACATCCTGCAGGCGCATCGGGCTGGGCAACTGACGCCACTGGGTCACCAGCGCCAGGCAGCGCCGGATGGCACTGAGCATGCCCAGCGCCAGCACGTCCACTTTCATCAGCCCGACGGCGTCCAGGTCGTCCTTGTCCCACTGGATGATGGAGCGCTCGGGCATGGCCGCGTTTTCTACCGGCACCAGGCGCGTGAGCGGCCCCTGGGTGAGCACAAACCCGCCCACGTGCTGGCTCAGGTGGCGTGGAAAGCGCTGCAAGGTGGTCGCAAAGGCCAGCCACTGCGACAGCTGCAGGGGCGTCAACCCCAGCGACACCGCCAGCGCATCGCCATCGGCCCGGGCATCAACGGCCACGCCACGCGCTTGCGCCACCTTGTGCAGGGCGTCCGCCAGCCGCTCAGCCAGGATCTCGCGGCTGTACATGCCGGGATGCTCGCGGCACAGCGCGCCAATCACGTCATCGGCAATCCCCAATGCCCGGCCCACGTCGCGCAAGGCGCTGCGCGGGCGGTAGCTGATGACGGTGGCGGCAATGGCGGCCCTGTCGCGCCCGTACTTGGCGTAGATGTACTGGATGACTTCTTCACGGCGCTGGTGCTCAAAGTCCACATCAATGTCAGGTGGCTCGTTGCGTTCGCGGCTGATGAAGCGCTCAAACAGCAGGTGGCCGCTGCGCGGGTCCACCTCGGTAATGCCCAGCAGGTAGCACACCACCGAATTCGCCGCCGACCCGCGCCCCTGGCACAGGATGCCCTGCTCGCGGGCAAAGCGCACGATGTCAAAAACCGTCAAAAAATACATCTCAAAGCGCAGCTCGGCAATCAGGACCAGCTCGTGCGCCAGCTGCGCCTGCACCTGCGCCGGTGCCCCTTGGGGGTAGCGCACGCCCAGCCCCTGGGCACAGTGGTGCTGCAGGGTCTGCGCCGGGGTCTTGCCGGGCAGCACGGTTTCCAGGGGGTAGTGGTAGCGCAGCGCGCGCAGGTCGAACTGGCAGTCCTGGGCGATCTGCACCGCGCGCGCGCGCCAGGCAGGCGGGTACAGAGCCGCCAGCCGCGCGCGGCTGCGCAGGTGCAGCTCCGCATTGGGCTGCAACGCCCAGCCGCAGGCCGACACCGGCTGCCCCAGCCGCACGGCGGTGAGCACGTCGTGCAGGGGTTTGCGCGAGCGCACGTGCAGATGCACATCCCCCACGGCCACCAGCTCCAGCCCGGTGCAGCGCGCCAACTGCTCCAGGCGTTGGCGCTGCAGCACCTCGTCCAGGCCCAGCCGAAGCGAGGCCGCAAGCCACAATTTAGTGCCAAACAAGGCTCTAGCCCTCGTCGATATTGCGTAAGCAGCTTCGAAATTGATAGCAACTGGAAACTGCAACAACACCACACAATCGGTCAGCGTCGCCCAGCGCGCCTGCCACGCTGGCGTATGCCAGGCCATGCGGTACTGCCCTTTGGGCGCCGCCCGACGCGCCGCGGTAATGAGTTCGCACAGCTGCCCCCAACCCGCCAGGTTGCGCGCCAGCACCACCACCGTGAGATGCTCCGCTGGCGCTGGCCGGTGCGCTGGCTCTTCGCCCCGCTCCAGGCTGACGGCAAACTGCGCGCCCAGCACCAGCTGAAGTCCACAGGCCAACGCCGCTTCGTGCGCGCGCACCACCCCGGCCACGGAGCACTCGTCCGTCAAAGCCAGTGCGGTATAGCCCAGGGCTGCCGCACGCTGCACCAGCTCATCGGGCTGGGAGGCCCCGCGCTGGAAACTGAAGCTGCTCAGGGCTTGCAGCTCGGCATAGGCCAGGTCATCGGGATCTTCTTTGAAGGCGGGGGAAAGGGCGGCATTCATGCTGTATGAATATACAGTTTTCCGGTCCGCGCTGGCGACTTTCCGCAAGGTCTATAGTGCGGAGCAGAATCGCCCGCAACCGCAACTCAAGGAGAAACACCGTGTTCGAAACCCGCAACCACCATCGGCTTTTAGGCGCCCTGCTCGTGCTTACGGCTGGCTGTGCCCAAGCTGCAAGTCCCTCACCCGAACAGAAAGCCGCGCAAGAGCGTTACGACGCCGACAAGAGACTGTGCAGCGAAGAAACCACTGCCGCAGAGCGCTTGCAGTGCCGCCGCGACGCCAAGGCCGAATACGACAAGGCATTGGCAGCCGCCAAAGCGCCGCGACCGGCACCCGCTGTGCCAGCCGCACCCGCAGCGACATCCACGCCGCCCGCATCGGCCAGCAGCCATCCTGGCGCGCGCGCCAGCGAACCTGCCTGCGCCGAATGCGCCCAGGTGGTGGCGGTGTCCGTGACCCAGAAAGCGGGGGAATACAGCGCGGCGGGTGTGTTAGCCGGAGGCGCCATCGGTGCCGTGCTGGGCAACCAAGTTGGTGGTGGCCTGGGCAAAGACCTGGCCACCATTGCCGGAGCAGCAGGCGGTGCCTATGCCGGCAAGATGATCGAGGAAAAAATGAAAACGCACATGGTCTGGAACGTGACCGTTCAGTACGCCAACGGCGGCAAGACCAGCTTTGAGTTCACCGCAGACCCCGGACTGCAGGTGGGCGACTGGGTGCGAAACACCGGCAACACCATCGTGCGCAAGTAGTTTCGCCCCGGGTCGGGATCAGTAGCTGCTGCGGTAACCGCCGCCACCGTTGCCGCGACCAAATCCGCCGCCATTGCTGCGCGGGGCGCGGGCTTCCATGGGGCGCGCAATGTTCACGGTCAAGGCGCGTCCACCGACGCTCATGCCATTGAGACCGTCAATGGCTGCCTGCGCTTCAGCTGCGCTACCCATTTCGACAAAGCCAAAGCCCTTGGAGCGGCCCGTGTCGCGTTCCATCATGACCTTGGAAGATTGCACGCTGCCAAAGGCGGCAAATTGTTGTTGCAGATCGTCGTCGCGAACCGAATAAGAGAGATTGCCGACGTACAGTTTGTTGCTCATGGTAGAGCCTTTCTTCAAAAAAGCGCGCCCCAACGTGGGAACGGCGCAGGGGGAAAACAGGGAAAACTACGACGACGCCAAAATCAGCGTCGAGGCTTGTAGGTGTGCGCAACACCCACCCGGGGCGTGCGGTTTTCGATGTGACGGAAGGTGATGCGCCCTTTGCTCAGGTCGTAGGGCGACATTTCCAGCGTCACACGGTCGCCGGCCAAGATGCGGATGCTGTGCTTGCGCATCTTGCCGCCGGTATACGCCACCAGTTGGTGGCCGTTTTCCAGCGTGACGCGGTAGCGCATATCGGGCAGGGCTTCGTCCACCTTGCCTTGCATTTCAATCAGTTCTTCTTTGGCCATCGGGGCTCCTTGGTTACAACAGGTCTTCAGGCCAAAGCCATCGGATTGAGGAGCCAGCATTGACCTTGTTCTGCGGCATAGATCAAAGCGCAGTCAGGGGTCGCGAACTCCGGGGTAAAGGTGTAAATGCGGTCATG
Source organism: Rhodoferax sp. (assembly GCA_041919095.1). GTDB lineage: Bacteria > Pseudomonadota > Gammaproteobacteria > Burkholderiales > Burkholderiaceae_C > Allorhodoferax. The sequence goes on from JAYRUL010000038.1 coordinate 20,832, forward strand.
CGTTTGCGTGCCGGAACCGCGTCGAATCGAGAGTGACGCGGTAAACGTGCCGTCTTGGGCACCGCGCGTCATGGGAGTCATCAAAAATTTGCCGGCCTGAAACGGGGCGGCCTGTGAAATAGGCATCAAAAGTTCTTGCAGAGGGCCCGAGGCCCTTAAAGTACGTGCCCGTTGGTTGCAGGCACAAGGGTGAACACACTTGGGACCAAAGACCCAAACAAAGTGGTGCTTGCCAAAGGAGAAGTGTGACCACCCGGACGAACCCTTGCCAGAGGTTGGTGGTAGCGGAAGGTAGCGTTGGGGAGCTACAGCCCTAGTCAATACTCGCCGCAACGCTGGTAAGCAAACGTTGGCGACCCCCGCAGTGTACCCGATCTGCACAATGGCCGTAGCGCCGGCATACCCGATGCACCTTGGCACCAGGTTGCACCGTGTCTAGTAGTGCGGGGGCATCTCGTCTTGCGTGCCCAGCCTACGCGCAGCGCCGTCTTGTGGAATTTGCGCCCGCAAGTGACGAATTTCCCGCACCAGCAATTCAATGGTCTGCTGCTGGCGCACGATGGTGGCATTGAGCTGGTCGAGCGCGTCTTCCTGAAAACTGAGCTTGATTTCCAGGTCGGTCAGGCGCTGGTCCGTGGAATCAGGGTAAGACGGCATAGGCCCGGATTATGCAGAGGCTCCCGTACCGGACGAACGAGGATCCGCGTCCTGTTGCTGCAGCAGTCGGGCAAAGACGTCGATCGGCAACGGTCGGCTGAAGTAGTAACCCTGGTAGGCATGGCAGCCTGCTTGACCCAGGAATTCTCGCTGCGCCTGCGTTTCCACCCCTTCTGCAATCACACCCAGCCCCAGGCTCTGGGCCAGGGTGATGATGGTTTTGGCAATGACAGCGTCGTTGATGTCCGTCAACACATCGCGCACAAAGGACTGGTCGATCTTGAGTTGCTCCAGCGGCATGCGCTTGAGGTAGGCCAGCGAGGAGTAACCGGTGCCGAAATCATCTAGCGAGAAGCTTACGCCATGCCCACGCAAGGCCTGCATTTTGGTAATCACTTCTTCGAAATTGGACACCAGCAGGCTTTCGGTCAACTCCAGCTTGAGTCGCTGTGCGCGTGCGCCGGTGCGCGCCA
>JAYRUL010000039.1:0-21850 GCA_041919095.1 Rhodoferax sp.
CCTACTGGGCCGCCGCACTTCCCTTGGACCGGGGCCGTATCCAGGACTGCCTGTGCGCCTTGGGAATCGCCGAACTGGCCGCGCGCAAGCCGAACCAGCTCTCCGGGGGCCAGGCCCAGCGGGTGGCCTTGGCGCGCGCCGTGTTGCAGCGCCCGCGCGTGGTGCTGGCCGACGAACCCACCGCCAGCCTGGATGACACCGCCGCCGCGCAAGCCGTGGCCCTGCTGCAAACCACCTGCCAGGACCAGGGCGCCACGCTGGTCATCGCCACCCACGACCAGCGCGTGGAACACTTGCTGCTTACCCAAAATAATGCTCAAAATGGCATCCAGAGCCCGCCAATATTGCGTAAGCAGCTATCAAAAACAGAGCATGTGGAGCCTGCAATTCCGGTGCCCGTGGCAGGAGGGAGCCAATGAGTACGCTGCGGTGGGCCTGGCGCTACCTGTGGGCGCGACCGCTGGGGGCGGGGCTGAACGTGCTGCTGCTGAGTTTGGGGCTGGGCTCCATGGCGTTCTTGCTGTTGGTGAGCAGCCAGCTGGTCAAGGCGTTTGACCGCGATCTGGCCGGCATCGATGCAGTGGTGGGGGCCAAGGGCAGCCCCATGCAACTCATTCTGAGCGGCGTGCTGCATGTGGACGTGCCCCCTGGCAACGTGCCGCTGAAGGCGGTGCGCGCGCTGGAGCAGCACCCGCTGGTGGCCGCCATCATCCCCCTGAGCCTGGGCGACAGCCTGCAGGGCTTTCGCATCGTGGGCACGTCGCCGGCCTACGTGGCGCATTACGAGGCCACCTACGCACAAGGGCGGCCCTGGGCAGCCCCGATGGAAGTGGTGCTGGGGGCCACCGTGGCGCGCAGGCTGGGCCTGGGTCTGGGTGCGCGTTTTGTCGGCAGCCATGGCCTGGGCGGCAGCGGCCATGCCCACGGCGACCATGCGTTTACCGTAGTGGGCATCCTGCAGCCCAGTGCCAGCGTGCTCGACCGCCTGGTGCTGACCGATACGGCGTCGGTCTGGAAAGTGCACGAAGACAGCACCGCTGCCGACGCCGAAGACCGCGCCCTTCTGGAAGAGGAGCGCGAAATCACCATGGCCCTGGTGCGCTACCGTTCGCCCCTGGCGGCCCTGAGCTTTCCGCGCTTTGTCAACACCAGCACGGAAATGCAGGCCGCCGCCCCGGCGCTGGAAGTTACGCGCTTGCTCAGCATGCTGGGCTTGGGCACCGATGTGCTGCGCGCCTTTGCCGGCGTCTTGCTGCTGACGGCCGGGCTATCGGTCTTCATTGCCCTGTGGAGCGCCGTGCGCGAGCGCCGCGCCGATCTGGCCGTGCTACGCATGCTGGGTGCCCCGCCGCGCCGGGTGGCTGCCCTGCTGCTGTGCGAAGCGCTGTGGCTGGCCCTGGTAGCCTCGGTGGTGGGGCTGGCGCTGGGGCAGGGCTTTGCCTGGGCGCTGGGGGTATTGCTGGCGTTGGATAATTCGCTGCTGATCGGCGGCATCCCCTGGCCGCCCAGCCTGGCGTTGGTGCCGCTGTTGGCACTGGGGGTGTCGGCACTGGCGGCCTTGCTGCCCACCTGGGCGGCCTACCGCATCAGCGTTCTGGAACTTTTGCAATCGAGGTAATTTGATGAAAAAACAGGTCCTAGCCTTCGTGCTGCTTGCGTCAGCAGCTATGGTTGTTGTAGCAAATGAGTCTGCGCAGGAACGCAAGGAAGACATTGCCAAGCACCGGGCCATGGCCGCTGCGCATGAAGCCGCTGCCAAATGCCTGGAAGCGGGTAAGAAGGAAGACGTGTGCAACCAAGAACTGCAGGCCGCCTGCAAGGGCCTGGCCATCGGCAAGTTCTGCGGCATGAAGCACGCGCATTGAAGCATCGCCCCGCCATGATTCTCCGTGACCGCTTCCTGCCCCTTTGCCTGCTGTTGATCGCGGGCCTGCTGCCTGTTGCCCCGGTGCACGCGCAGCTCAGTTCCCCCATTGCCGGGGCTTCGGGTATCCCGTCTGGCAGTGGCGCCGGGGTGCACAGCCCCAACAGCCCGTTTGCCCCCCTGAAAGACCGCTCCGACGTGCTGCCCTGGTCAGTACTGACCGACATCAAGACCAAGGTGGAAAAGAACCGCATCCTGCCCGTGTTCACCCCGGCGGTGCTGGCCTTGCACCAGAAAAGCCAGCGCGTGCAGGGCTTCATGATGCCGCTGGAGCCCGGCGAAAAGCAAAAGCACTTCCTCCTCAGCTCGGTGCCGCTCACCTGTTCGTTCTGCGTGGCCGGTGGGCCGGAGAGCATGATCGAAGTCAAGACCAAGACGCCGGTCAAATACACCCTGGAAGCAGTGGTGGTGGAGGGCCAGTTCCAGGTGCTCAAGGATGATCCCTACGGCCTGTACTACCGGGTGACCGACGCGGTCGCGGTCAAGTAAATCGAATTTCCTTCATGGCATTGTTTTCACGCCTGCGCACCCACCACAACCGGCTGTCCGCCTGGTTGTTGGTGGCTGCGCTGGTGTGGGCGCACAGCCTGGGCCTGTGGCACCGGGTGGCGCACCCAGCGGCCCCCACGCCAGTCATGCTGGCCTTTGGGGCGGATGTGCACGCCAGCCAAGCCCCCGCCAGCGCCCATGGCTGGCTGGCGCAACTGTTTGACGGCCATGCCCAGGGCGCAGACTGCCTGGGCTTGGACCATGGCCTGCTGGGCGCGGCGCTGCTGGGCGCCACGCTCGCGCTGGCCGTTGCCGCGCAGGCCCAGCGCGGCTGGGTGCCACGGCCGGTGCCCGCAGCCCAGGCGCGTTGGCCGGCCTTTGCGGCACGCGCACCCCCTCGTTTCCGTTAAGCCCTCTATCTATCGCGCCCCGTGGTCCGGCCTGGACCCTGGGGCTTGGGTCTTTATTAACGGAACTCTTTCATGAAAAAAATGCTTGGGGGCGGCGTTCGCCCCATCGTTCGTGCGTGTGCAGCGCTGGCCTGCACCTCGGTCTTGGCCGTTCAGGCGCAACAGGCGCAATCGCAACCGCAGGGCGCCAGTTTGCCCGCCGTCACGGTTACCGGAAATCCTTTGGGCGCTACGGATTCGGTAGCACCCGTGGCAGCATTGGCCGGGGCTAACCTGGTGCTGCGCGGCACCAGCACGCTGGGGGAAACGCTGGACGGCCTGCCCGGCGTGGCCAGCAGCTATTTCGGGCCCAATGCCAGCCGCCCCATCATTCGCGGCCTGGATGGCGATCGCGTGCGCGTGCTGCACAACAGCGGCGTCAGTGCCGACGCCTCCGGCCTCAGCGCCGACCACGCCGTACCGGCCGACCCCATTGCCGCCGAGCGCATCGAAGTGCTGCGCGGCCCCGGCACCTTGCTCTACGGCGGTTCAGCCGTGGGTGGGGTGGTCAACGTGATCGACAACCGCATCCCGCAGCAGCGCCAGTTTGACGCCAGCGGCGGCGTGGCGGGGCGCCTGCAACTGGAAGAGGCTAGTGGCCATGCCGAACGCACCAGCGCCGGGCTCCTGGAAGCCGGAACTGACCGCTACACCCTGCACGCCGACGGCTTCTACCGCCAGTCGGGTGATGTGGCGGTGCCGGTGGCGCTGGACTGCAGCGCGCCCGGGGCGGCGTCCAACGCGCGTGCCATCTGCAACTCGGCTGCGCAGTCGCGCGGTGTGGCGCTGGGGGGTAGCGTGTTTGGCGATGCCACGCGCTTGGGCGCATCCGTCAGCAGCTACCGCTCCAGCTACGGCACCGTGGCCGAAGACGGTGTCACCATTGGCATGCAGTCCGACCGTGCCGCCCTGGAATGGGACTGGAACCCCGAAGGCCTGTGGATCGAAAAGCTGCAACTGCGGGCCAGCCGCAGCGACTATGCCCACACCGAGTACGAAGACGGCACCCCCGGCACCACCTTCAAAACCCAGGCGGGCGATGCTCGCCTGGCGCTGCACCACGCACCTTGGGGCGGGTGGCGCGGCGTGTGGGGCTTGCAGCAAGAATCCGCCCAGTTCTCGGCCGACGGCGAAGAAGCCTTCGCCCCCTACACCCAAACCCGCCAAAGCGCTCTTTTCGCCTATGAAGAGCGGGCGCTGAGCTGGGGCCGTCTGAGTGCGGGCGTGCGCTGGGAGACGGTGCAGGTCGACTCCCAAGGCCACCCGCTGCTGGATCGTTTTAGCGCGCAAGCGCGCCGCTTCGAGCCCCTGAGCGCCGCCCTGGGTGCCGTGTGGCAGGCTGCACCGCAGTGGCAAATCAGCACCAACCTGGCCTACAGCGAACGCGCGCCCAAGGACTACGAGCTGTACGCCAACGGCCCGCACATCGCCACCAACGCCTACGAGGTGGGCAACCCCGACCTGGGGGTGGAAAAGTCGGTCAACCTGGACCTGGGCGCGCATTGGAAGGCCGGTGCACATACCTTTAGCCTGACTGCGTTCTCCAACCGCTTTACCAACTACCTGTCGCAAGAAGCCAGCGGCGCGGTGGTGGACGATTTGCCCGAGTACCGGGTGCAGGCCGTGCCCGCACGCTTTGCGGGCCTGGAAGCCAGCGCGCGATTGCGCCTGCTGGATGCGGGCCAAACGCTGGACCTGGAGCTGCGCGGCGACACCGTGCGGGCCACCAACACCGCCACCGACCAGGCCCTGCCCCGCATCGCTCCCACACGCCTAGGTGCCAGCCTGGTCTGGGCGCAAGGGCCCTGGGGTGCACGCCTGGACGCCCACCATGCCAGCGCCCAGCGCGACGGCCCGGCCGGGCAGCTGCCGGTGGAGGCGTACACGCTGGTGCAAGCATCGGTGAACTACCGCCAGACCCTGGGGGCCAGCACCGCCCTGTGGTACGCGCGCCTGGACAACGCCACCGACGCCTTGGCCTATTCGGCGACGTCCATCCTCACCCAGACTGCTCCGGGCAAGGCACCGCTGCCGGGGCGCAGCCTGAAGCTGGGGGTGCAGTTGGTGTTTTAGCGCGGCTTTACGGCGCCAGCCGTTCGCGCAGCCAGGTGCCGCTTGCGCTGGGGGTGTAGCGCAGGCGGTCGTGCAAACGGCTCTTGCGGCCCTGCCAGAACTCCCAGCGCTCGGGCACCAGGCGGTAGCCGCCCCAGTGCGGCGGGCGCGGCGGCTGCAGCAGGAACTGCGCCGCGTACTTGGCCGCATTGGCCACCAGCACGCCGCGCCCGCTGATCACCTGGCTTTGCGGGGAGGCCCAGGCGCCTATGCGCGAATCCAGTGGGCGGCTGTGGAAATAGGTGTCGCTTTCGTCGGCGCTGACCGGCTCCACGCGCCCTTCGATGCGCACCACGCGTTCTAGCTCCACCCAGTGGAACTGCAGCGCGGCAAACGGGTTGCCCGCCAGTTCGCGACCCTTGCGGCTGGCGTAGTTGGTAAACCAGGTGATGCCGCGCGCATCGTAGCCCTTGATCAGCACGATGCGGGTGGAAGGGCGCAGGTCGCTGCCCACAGTGGCCACGGTCATGGCGTTGGGTTCGGGGACTTGGGCATTCAGGGCTTCTTGGAGCCACTGGTCAAACTGCTGCAGGGGGTCGGGGTGCGAGGCGCTTTCGTCCAGTTCGGCGCGCTCGTAGCTTTTGCGAAGGTCGGCAAGAGAGGTCATGGTCGCAGTATAAGAAGCGCGCGTTGCCAGCCGCTACTGCGTGCGCCGCAACTGGGGCTTGCCGCTTTCCACCTCAAAACGCGCCAGGGTTTGCACGCCGGTATCGGCCTGGGTAACGTCGTCCACCACGCGCAGGGTGGCGGTGAGCCGCGCAGGGGTAATGTCCAACACCCCGTAGCCTTTGCGCTGCGCATCGGCAAAGACAAAGTGCGGGTTGTCGGCCAGCAGTTCGGCCGACCGGGCGGCGTTGCCACCGCTGCGCGAGGAGATGCTGGTGCCGCAGAACTCCACGCCCACCGTGGCGCTGTCGGGCTGGGCGTAGTCGGCCTTGACATGGCCTACCCAGTTTTCGTGCACATCGCCGCCCAGCACCACGTTGTTGCGTGTGGGCAGGCGTTCCAGCAGGCGGGTGAGCCGTGTGCGTGCCGCCGGGTAGCCGTCCCAGCCGTCGTTCCAGAGCGTGGTGAGCCGGGGCTTTCCCGCCAAGCGGCTACCGAACAGGGTTTGCTGCCCGATCAGGTTCCAGCTGGCTGGGCTGCGGGTCAAAGCGTCTTGCAGCCATTGCTCTTGCGCAGCGCCCAGCATCTGGCGCTCGGGCAGGGTCAGGCTGGCGCACTGGTCGGGATCGATGCGGCTGGAGCCGGCGCGGTCGTCCACCGTACAGGCCTGGCGGTGGCGGTACTGGCGGTCGTCCAGCAGGACGATGCGCGCCAAGCGGCCAAAGTCGTGCTGGCCGTAAATGCGCATCTCGGCACCCTGGGCCATGCCGGCCAGACCCTGGGTAAGCACGCTGGCACGCAGCGGCATGTGTTCGTAGTAGGCCTGGTAGGCGGCGGCACGGCGTGCGGCAAAGTCGGCCACGGGCGGGCCGTTGTCGCCAGGGTGCAGGCCCGCGTAGTCGTTTTGTACCTCGTGGTCGTCCCAGGTGACCAGCCAGGGGCAATGCGCGTGCATGGCCTGCAGGGCCGGGTCGCTCTTGTGCAAGGCGTAGCGGTCGCGGTAGGTGTCCAGCGTGGTGGCCCAGGTGCCGGTGTTGCGCACGGCATTGGCGGCACCGGCGTATTCGTAGATGTAGTCGCCCAGGAACAGCACCAGGTCCAGCGCTTCGTTCTGCATGTGCCGGTAGGCCCCATAGTGCCCATGCTCCCAGCGCTGGCACGAGGCATAGGCCAGGCGCAGGCGCGCCACGGCGGCGTCGGGCGCGGGCAGGGTGCGGGTGCGGCCCACCGGGCTTTGCGCGTCGCCCGCCCGAAAGCGGTAGTAGTACCAGCGGTCAGGCTCCAGGCCATCCACCTCGGCATGCACGCTGTGGGCCAGTTCGGGCAAGGCCAGTGCCTCACCCTTGCGTACGACGCGCGCAAATGCTTCGTCGTGGGCCACCTCCCAGTGCACGGCGATGGGCTCCAGTGGCAGTGTGTTGCGCCCGAACAGGCCGGTCTGCACCAGCCGTGTCCACAGCACCACGCCTTGGTGCGTGGGCGCGCCGCTGGCCAGACCCAGCGCAAACGGATTGCTGTCAAAACGGGGCTGGCTCCAGGCGTGCTGGGGCCAGCTGGCGGCTGCGGCGCCGCTGGCGAGCCACTGCAGCAGGGTGCGTCGGCGGGGGGTGCTCAGGGACAGGAGGGCAGGGTTGTTCATGGTGCAAGGGTGTGGGGGCGCGCTGACAGCGCGGGTTCTTCCATGGCCAGCCGGGTAGAGGGCTGGTATGCTTGTTCTAACACACCGGCATGACCTGTGGCCCGCCTTTGTCTTGAAAGGAATACACCATGTTCAATAGCCTGACGCTCAAGCAGCGCGTGATCATCCAGCTGGTTCTCAACATTGGCTTGCAGGTGGTTATCGTGACCGGGGTTTCCATGGGGTGGGACCGCCTGACGCTCATTTTGTGCAGCCTGGGTATTGGCGTCTTCATGCTGTGGCTGTACCTGGACAGCGCCATGGCCAGCGCGCAGTTTGTGAACGAACTCATTTCCGGGGCGCAGCGTATGGGGCAGGGCGACCTCACGCGCGATGTGTCCACGCAGTTTGGCAACCCCACCCTGCGCGAAGGGCTGGGCACCATGCAGGCGCTGCAGCAGCGCATTCGCGCCATGCTTAGTGCGCTCAACGACGGGGCCTGGCAGGTGAGCAATGCGTCCAGCGAAATCGCCGCCGGTAACCAAGACCTGAGCCGACGCACCGAGCAGGGCAGCGCCCAGCTGCAATCGGCCTCGCAGGCCATGAAGCAGATGACCGACGCCGCCGCGCAAAGCTCAGACGCCATGCAAAAAGCCACCAGCCTGAGCCAGAACACCAGCGCCCTGGTGCATGCCAGCGGCGACGTGGTGAACCAGGCGGTATCGGCCATGGGCGAGGTCAGCAACTCGTCGCGCAAGATTGCCGACATCATTTCTGTCATTGATGGCATCGCCTTCCAGACCAACATCCTGGCCCTCAACGCCGCGGTAGAAGCGGCGCGCGCCGGTGAGCAAGGCCGGGGCTTTGCGGTAGTGGCCAGCGAGGTGCGCAGCCTGGCCGGGCGCTCGGCCGAAGCAGCCAAGGAAATCAAGAGCCTGATTACCGCCTCGGTCGAGCAGGTGGAAAAAGGGGCCGACCTGGTCAACACAGCGGGCGCGCGCATGGGCGAGGTGGTCAAGAGCATTGAAGAGGTGTCCAGCCTGATCGGCGAGGCCAGTGCCATGTCGCGCCAGCAAAGCCAGGGCCTGCAAGACATGGCCGGCACGCTGGAGCACCTGGACGAAGCCATGCAGCAAAACGCCGCCTTGGTCGAGCAAGAAACCGCCGCCGCCGAAAGCCTGAAAACCCAGGCCGCCAAGCTGCATGCGCTGGTCAACGAATACAAACTGCCCGACGGCATGGTGCGTGCCGGGGCTGCTCCCCATGCAGCCGCAGCACCCCGGCGCGCGTCGGCAGCCGCACCCCGCGCCGCCATGGCCGCGCCAGTGCGCAAGGCCCTGCCCAAGAAAGCACCCCCCACCCACAAGCTGGCCGCACCCGCGCCTGCCACCAAGGCGCAAGCGGCGGAGGATGACTGGGAGACTTTTTGAGGGCGGACTATTGCCAGAGCTGCATAGGGTAAATACTGATTTTGTGGTGGGTCATCCACATAACGGCCCGTTTTTTCGTGATTTAGGTCAAAGGTTGGGTTGTTGGGCTGGGTCGCGCAGGTCCGGCACCTTAGACTTTTGGGGCTTTTGCCGGGGGAGTCTCCCCGGTTTCCCATTCCCCTTCGACTGTCAGGATCACCATGGACAAGCCAAGTCCAAGGCCGGTGCCTGGGCTCGCAGCCCTGTGCGCCATCGCCCGTTTTCACCACATCGCCGCCGACCCCGACAACCTGGCCCACCAGCTCAATCTGAACAGCGCAGAGCCCGTTGGCGTCGCGCACCTTTTGGAAGCAGCCAAGCTGCTCGGCCTCAAAGCCAAAGCTACCCGTACCAGCGCGGCGCGCCTGCAACTTACGCCGCTGCCCGCGCTGGCCTTGCTGGCTGGCGCGCCTGCGGGCGACCCGCACAACGAAGCGCTAACGCCACCCGGCAGATTCGTCATCCTGGCCCAATGCGACGGCGAACGCGTCCTTATCCAAGACCCCGACGCCGGGCCCACCCCGCAAATCCTCACGTTGGAAGCTTTCGAACAGCAATGGGACGGCCGCCTCATCCTGTTCAGCAGCCAGGCGTCCCTGGCTGGCGCCTTGGCCAAGTTTGACTTCTCCTGGTTCATCCCCGCCCTCGTCAAATACCGGCGCTTGCTGGGCGAGGTGCTGCTCATCTCCTTTTTCCTGCAGGTCTTTGGCTTGGTTTCGCCGCTGTTCTTCCAGGTGGTGATGGACAAAGTGCTCGTCCATCGGGGCCTGACCACGCTGGACGTACTGGTCTGCGGCCTGATGCTGGTGGTGGTGTTTGAAAGCGCGCTCTCCATCCTGCGCAGCTATGTCTTCAGCCACACCACCAACCGCATCGATGTGGAGCTGGGTGCACGCCTGTTTCGCCACCTGGTCACGCTGCCGCTGGCGTACTTCCAGGCACGCCGTGTAGGCGACTCGGTCGCGCGGGTGCGCGAGTTGGAAAACATCCGCGCCTTCCTCACCGGCAATGCCATGACCGTGCTGCTAGACCTGCTCTTCTCGGTGGTCTTCGTCGTGGCCATGAGCCTGTACAGCGTGACCCTCACGCTGATCGTATTGGCCAGCCTGCCCCTCTACGTACTGACCAGCGTCTTGGTGGTCCCCGTCTTGCGTGCCCGCCTGGAGCAAAAATTTGCCCGCGGTGCCGAAAACCAAGCCCTGTTGGTGGAAACCGTCAGCGCCATCCAAACCGTCAAGGCCAGCGCGCTGGAGAGCGCCTTTGCGCGGCGCTGGGACAACCAGTTGGCAGCCTACGTCAGTGCCAGCTTTAAGACCCAGAACCTGGCCAGCGTGGCCCACGAAGCCATCAACCTCATCGGCAAACTCGTGAGCGCCGCCACCCTGTGGTATGGGGCACGCCTGGTGATGGACAACGAACTCACCGTGGGCCAGTTTGTGGCATTCAACATGTTTGCCCAGCGCGTGAGCCAGCCCATCATGCGCATGGCCCAGCTGTGGACCGACTTTCAGCAAACCGGCATCTCCATGGCGCGCCTGGGCGACATCCTCAACACCCCTACCGAAGTGCCCCCCAGCAGCGCCGCCCAACTGCCCAGCCTGCAAGGCCACATCCACCTCGACCAGGTGCAGTTTGGCTACCGCCCCGAGGCCCCACCGGTGCTGCGCGGCGTGAACGTGGCCATCCAGCCGGGCGAGGTCATCGGCATTGTGGGGCGCAGCGGCTCGGGCAAAAGCACGCTGACCAAACTCATCCAGCGCCTGTACGTGCCCAACCAAGGGCGCATCCTGGTCGACGGCGTCGACATTGGCCTCATCGACGCCGCCCAACTGCGCCGCCAAATCGGCGTGGTGCTGCAAGACAACATCCTCTTTAACCGCTCGGTGCGCGAGAACATCGCCATTGCCGACCCCGCCGCCCCGCTGGAGCGGGTCATGCGCGCAGCCATGCTCGCCGGCGCCCACGACTTCATCAGCCAACTGCCCGAGGGTTACGACACTGCCGTGGGCGAGCAAGGCGCCAGCCTCAGCGGCGGCCAGCGCCAGCGCGTGGCCATTGCGCGTGCGCTGTTCGCCGACCCGCGCGTCCTGATCCTGGACGAAGCCACCAGCGCACTGGACTACGAATCCGAAGCCATCATCCAGCGCAACATGCGCCTGATCTGCAACGGACGCACCGTACTCATCATTGCCCACCGCTTGAGCGCCGTGCGCCAGGCCAAACGCATTCTGGTCATGGACCAGGGCCGTGTGGTGGAGCAAGGCAACCACGAACAGCTGCTGGCCAAACCCAACGGCATCTACGCCCACCTGTACCGCATGCAAGACGGGGCTGGAGAGGGCGCAGGGTTATCGGGGTCGGATTCCCATCTTGCTGCGAAGCGCAGCGCAGCACCCGCAGGGCCGGCCAACGGCCGGGCAACATGGGACTCTGACCCCCATAACCCGGCCCAACATCGAGCAACTGGCACATGACAGCGCCGCGCCCACCCCTGCGCGCACTGCTGGCGCGCTATGGCGCTGCCCTGCGCCTATCCTGGACCCACCGCGCCAGTCTGGCCGCCCCGGCGCGCCAGCCCGACGAGCTGGCCTTCCTGCCCGCCGCCCTGAGCCTCCAAGACACCCCGGTGCACCCCGCGCCGCGCCTGCTGGCGCGCGCCATCATCGCCGTGTTCTGCATCGCACTGGCCTGGGCCTGCATCGGCTCCATCGACATCGTGGCCACTGCGCCCGGGCGCATCATCGTCAGCGACCGCAGCAAAACCGTGCAGCCGCTGGAAGCCGCCATCGTGCGCCAAATCCATGTGCGCGACGGCGACCGCGTGCAGCAAGGCCAAGTACTGGTCGAGCTGGACCCCACCGTGGCTGCAGCCGACAAAGCCACCGTACACGAACAAGTGCAGGCTGCGCTTTCGGATGCCCTGCGCGCCGGTGCCCTGCTGCAATCCCTGCAAGCCAGCAAATTGGCCACCCCCACGCTGGGCACGCCCGACAGCGTCGCGGCGGGCGAACCCAGCGCCAGCGCCGTCGCGTGGCCCGAGGCGGCGCAGACCGGTACACGCCTGCAAATGCTCTCCGAATGGCACGACATCAGCGCCAAACTGGCCAAACTCGATGCCGAAGCCGCCCGGCGCCAAGCCGAACTGGCTACCGCACGCCAAACCATCGCCAAGCTGCAAAGCACCTTGCCCATGGCCCAGGCGCGCGAGGCCGATTACATCAAGCTGGTCAAGGACGGCTTTGTGTCCAACCACCTCACCCAGGACAAAACCCGCGAGCGCGTGGAACTGGAGCGCGACGTGGCCACCGCCCAGGCGCGCCAGAGCGAAGCGCAAAGCGCCGTGACCGAGAGCCAGGCCACCCGCGCCGCCTACAAAATGGAAACCCTGCGCCAGCTGAGCGACCGCCAAGCCACCGCCCAATCCAAGCTGGCCCAGCTCCTGCAAGACCAAGCCAAGGCCAGCCAGCGCGAGCGCCAAACCCAGCTCACCGCACCGGTCAGCGGCGTAGTGCAACAACTGGCCGTGCACTCGGTGGGCGGCGTGGTTACCCCGGCCCAAGCCCTGATGGTGATCGTGCCCGAGAGCGCACAAGTGAGCGCCGAAGTGGCCATTGCCAACCTGGACATCGGCTTTGTGCATGTGGGCCAAGAGGCCGAAATCAAGCTCGAGACCTTCCCCTACACCAAGTACGGCACCGTCAGTGCCCAGGTGAGCGTGGTCTCGGCCGACGCGGTGGCTGACGAGAAGCGCGCCACCACCTACTTCCCCGCCACCGTGAAGCTGGCGCGCACCACCATGCCCGTAGACGGCACCCTGGTGCCCATCAGCCCCGGCATGGCCGTTACCGCCGAGATCAAGACCGGCAAGCGCCGCATCATTGAATACCTGCTGGCACCGCTGCAAAGGGCGGGGAGCGAGAGTTTGCGGGAGCGCTGAGGGGGAGGTTCAATGAAGCTTAAGGACGGCACTATGAAGAGAACTGGAGTTGCTATGGATTCGATAGCTGGCTACGCATATTCTGCGGGGGCTGGGGGGCGATTTGATGTCAAAAAATGGCCCAGCACTCACACAGTCGATTTCACTACGCAAAGGGAGACAGGACGATGAAAACAAGCCCGTTACTGCTTGTGGTGGCAATGATATTGGCAGGCATCTTAGGGGGAATACAGTAATGAAAACACCGTTTCAAATCGTACGGCGTACCGTTGACGTAATCGTTCTATCGGCAATCGCACTGGCAATCTACTACTGGGCAAGTCCCAGGTACTTCCCGACAAAGATCCCGCCATTGGTTTGGGAAGAGAGCGTGGTGCTGCCCGATCAGCGCGTTGTGGTTCTCAAACGGGTACAGCACTTTGACGAGGGCGACTACGTCGGTGCGCATTCGTTTGAGTTTGAGCACCCGGTAACCAAACAGGTTGTGAAGTGGCAGAGTGATGCAGCGCTGTATGTATCTACCTTGCCGCAGGCTGCAAACTGGCAGAAAAGGCCAACGGACGGGTTCTTTAGCTTGGTCGCTTTGTTCATGGTGCAGGATGTGCCGCACATTCTTGTCAGCCCAACGTTCGGAGGGCAAAACGAACAGGCTGGATGTCCCCATCCTTCGATGTTTGTTTACAAGTACACAGGGACACGTTGGGAGCAAATCCCTTACGCCGCCAACCCGGTTCGAGTGGTAACGAACAACACCACCATAGACCCAAAATCAAATCGTGAGTACATAAAGGCCACCGGGTTCAAGGTGCCCGCTGGCGGCGTAAGAGTGATACGTCATCCCAGTGAAGAACACTACTACGGCGTCAACCTTGATAGGTTCCCGGCCCAAGTCTTTCAATGCCCCAATCAAAAACGTTTCGACTTTCGATAACCACGTCAGGAGGATTTCACCATGGACAGCACCAGACTGGATTACGCCTTGATGGCAGGCGATGCTTACTTCTACAAGCGCAAACCCGTCAACCAAATACCGATGCCCACAGGAGCGACGTTGCTCGGTGGCGGTCTTGAAGGGCGCGCACTGTCTTCGGGCTACGAATGCCGTGCATACAACTATGGTGGGAAGATTGTCATCAGCTTCGCGGGCACCTACTTCCCCGATGGATTTTTGAGTGGCGTCAGATCGGGCTCTATTTCAGACAATGACGCGGCTAGCTTGAAAGACTGGGGTGCCAACATCAACCTTGGTTCCGGCGCGTTGGATCAGCAACTCAAAAACGCAGCGACTTTTTACGAAGACGTAAAACGGGCCAATCCAGGTGTGGAGATTGCGTTCACAGGTCACTCGTTGGGTGGCGGGCTGGCAGCCCTAATGGGCGTGCTATTCAACAAGCAAGCCATCACCTTTGATCCCGCGCCGTTTCGCAATGCTGCGACCATGGCCAATGCTTTAACCCTGCGAGACTACCTCACGGCCAAAGGTTATCCGGTGGATGCCGATCTCAATAGTTTCTCAGCAAGCCAAGCGCCGCTGGGTGGCACATACCCGGAGGTCATTGCGGGGTTGACGGCAATCGTTGCAATGGGCGGCGCACTGATCGCTGCTGGTGTCGCTGCACTCGCTGCGCTTCCGGTGCCGGTAACTATCCGTGGCGAGTCCAACGTCAAGATTGTCGCGGTAGCCGGTGAATTCCTTACGGGCAATGACTTCTCGGATTTTCGTAATCGACTACGCATCGGGTCAGGCGGCAATGAGTTGGTCCCCCAAGGAGGTCTGGGCAAGCTCGCTGGTGGTGAAGCGCACTCCATCTCATTGCTTTATTTGCTGGGTAAATCGACGGCTTTTCAACAACTGACTACCAAGCTTCCAGAGTTGTTGCCCAGCCTGTTTGATGAAACGATGTACAGGCATTCGGTGGACACGCCAAATCAAAACTTTGTCGAACGTTTGTTGCGCGAGGAAGTCGGCGCTGCCGGTGTGCAGAGCACCACATCCAGCACCGGCTTCCTAGACAAGTTCGTATCCGACCTCGGACGGATCACAGCTTCAGAGGGAACTTCTGCGAACGCTCGTTGGCAAAAGGCCCTCACGGTAGCCGCCATGGACTACTACTACAACAAGGAAGCCACCAACGCCACACAGTTATTCAAGCTCGAATCCGGTGCCGTCCACTTCGACCTCAAAGACATCAACGCCACCACCCTCAAGAGCCTGCCGCTGCTGAAGACTGCCGCCTCCAGCACCGCCACAGGGGGCGACCCCTTTGTGGGCGGTGCAGAGATCGCCAACGCCACGGCCTGGCACGTACAAACTGGTGGGGGCACGATGGATTGGGAGGACCACGACAGCGTCAACGATGTTGCCGTTGGCGGAGCGGAACGCGATATCTTGCGTGGCGGACAAGGCGAAGACGTTTTGATTGGTGGCGGCGGTAACGACACGCTCGAAGGCGGAGAAGGCAGCGACGTGTTGCAAGGCAGCGCAGGCGACGACACCCTGTACGGCGGTGCGGACAACGACACCCTGTGGGGCGACACTGCGGCGAGCAACATCACCGCCGGGTTTGACGCCAGCGCACTGTGGGGCAACGACTTCCTGGATGGAGCGCTCGGCGACGACCGCCTCATTGGCGGGGGCAAGGACGACACCTTGCTGGGCGGCACGGGTGTCATTGAACACCAGCGCATTTGCTCCAATGCGTGTACATGGCGCTCCAGACGTCGACGATGGAATGCTATTGAAACAATAGCACAGCATATAGTGTTTACGGCGGATAAAGGCAGGTTTGGCTTGGACAACCTTGCGGAGCGCTACGGTGCAACCACTGCGGCACGAACGCACCTTGCGTACCAACGTCACGCCCGCGCCGCAGCGCGCCAAAGCGGCAAACAACCGATACCAACGAAGGGAGCGATGTGATGCGAGGATTGACTAGACGCGGTCTTATTCCCGCCTTGTGCGTGGCGCTATGGCTTACGGGGTGCGGCAAAGTAGACATCTCATGGACAGAAGACGTAGCTCTTCAGGATGGAACCCTACTGGTGGTGAAGCGTAGTGCCCAGGGTAAGAAGCTGGGCGAAATCGGCGGCACCGGCGGCTGGGAAACCACCCAAATGACGTTGGAAGTTGAGTCCCCAAAAGCGCCAACCAATCCCCCCATCTGGTCAGAGCGTTGGGTACCCATGCTGCTGGACTACGACGCTCAGGCCAAGGCATGGTTTGTGGTTGCCACCTTCTACACCTGCACCGACTGGTACGACCTGGGGCGCCCCAAATTACCCTACATCGCCTACCGCACAAACGGCGCGCGCTGGGAGCAGGTGCCGCTCGATCCGAGCCTTTATGGCAGGGAAGCCAACCTACTGACCGGACCGCGCTCGGGTGGGGAGCCCAAGCGGGTGACGATTGAAGAGAAAACTCTGCGCGACGAGCACGCAGGAAAAAAATTCAAGCGGGTATTGAGCTCGTGGCACACCGCCTGTTAACCATTCGACATTCAACAAATTTTTTGGGAGAAAGCAAAAATGGCAACTTTGACAGAGTACGCACAGATTTCGGGACGTGTATATCAGCGGACTGATGAAAACCGCATGTACGTCCCCGCAGGCTTCACGGAACTTCAGTGGCTGCGCGATGACCCGCTCACTGGGTTTTCTGCCGGGGTGTACAAAAAGGGAGATGAAATCGTCATTGGCTTTACCGGTACCAATGAGAGCTTGAGTAAAGACTTCTTGGCCGCCAACATCCCGGCCGGGGCGGGGTTGAGTTCAGCGCAAATCACCCAGGCCACCAAGCTGGTTTTGGACGTAATGGCTGCCAATCCAGGAGCCGCCATTTCGTTTACCGGGCATTCGCTGGGTGGCGGGTTGGCCTCGGTGATGGCGATCCTGTTCAACAAGGACGCGAAAGTATTTGACGCAGCGCCGTTTGAACCCAGTGTGCGCAACCCGGTGGTGTTGGGTTATCTGCATGCCTATCTGACTTTGAACGGCTACAACAACAGCGATTTGAATGACTACGTTGGGAGCTTGGGCGCGCAGTTCTCGCAACGTGAAAGCCGAGTTTCGGGTTGGTACGTGGATGGCGAGGCACTCGTGCCATTGCGGGCAGCCGGTGGCTCAATCGTTGGAGATGGCCAAGAAACCAAGTTGACGGTGGGTACGCAAACCGCTGACGGTGTAAGCCTGCACTCCATCACGCTGTTGCACGCATTGCTATTGTCCACCAGTTTCAAGGAAGCGATTAGCACCAAGCCGAATGCTGTGGCGCAATTCTTTGACAGCGCGCTCTATGCAAAAGACCCGCAAGTTTCGAACACGCCAGACTTTCTCACGAAGCTACTACGCCAGCAGATTGGGGACCCCAGCGCAGGCATCCAACCCAACAGTGTGTTGGATCGATTCGCCGAAGACCTCAACCGTATTGGTTCCAGCGGCACCACCGCCAACTCCAATTGGCAAAAGGCCCTGACCGTAGCCGCCATGGACTACTACTACAACAAGGAAGCCACCAACGCCACACAGTTATTCAAGCTCGAATCCGGTGCCGTCCACTTCGACCTCAAAGACATCAACGCCACCACCCTCAAGAGCCTGCCGCTGCTGAAGACTGCCGCCTCCAGCACCGCCACAGGGGGCGACCCCTTTGTGGGCGGTGCAGAGATCGCCAACGCCACGGCCTGGCACGTACAAACTGGTGGGGGCACGATGGATTGGGAGGACCACGACAGCGTCAACGATGTTGCCGTTGGCGGAGCGGAACGCGATATCTTGCGTGGCGGACAAGGCGAAGACGTTTTGATTGGTGGCGGCGGTAACGACACGCTCGAAGGCGGAGAAGGCAGCGATGTGTTGCAAGGCAGCGCAGGCGACGACACTCTAGACGGCGGCAGCGGTGGCGACTGGCTCTATGGCGGTGCTGGCAACGACACCTACCAACTTAAAGGCGGCGAACTCTTTGACATTGTTGAAGACAGTGACGGCAACGGCACCATCACCGTCGATGGCACGGCCCTTTCTGGTGGCAAAAAAGCCGACGACAACTACTGGATCAGCGACGACAAACAATGGGGCTACCTCCTTACCAACGGGGGTGACCTGGTGATCACGAAGGGCTCCAGCCCGAACAAGATCACCATTCGCAACTGGCAAAGCAACGGCGGCAACAAACTAGGCATCGTGCTGGACGGCGCACCCGCGCCAACGACGGCACCGCTGCGCACTTACCGAGGCGACCAACACGCCCCCCTGGATGCTGGCGGCACCTATCTGGGCATTGCGACCAGCTGGGCCGCCGATGGCACGCTGGTGGGCGGGGTGCAAGAGGCGGGCTTTGCCGACGTGCTCTACGGCATGGCCGATGCCGACCAAATCCTGGGGCTGGGCGGCAACGACGCGCTGGCCGGTAGTGGCGGCAACGACCAGATCGATGGGGGCGCGGGCGACGACCTCATTGGCGGGGGAACTGGTAGCGACGTCATCCAAGGCGGCGACGGCAATGACTACATCAGCTCCAGCGCCAACCTGGCCGTGCCCACCCGCGCCACACCGGCCGACAGCTGGAGCGCGCCGGCGGGCAAGACGGTGTACACGCAGGGGCCTACCTGGGGTATCCACTTTGATCGGACTGAGCCCGATGGCTTCACTGTCAGCAAGTGGGCGGGCATGCTAGGGCCCGAAGGCGCGGACGCGGATGTGATCGATGGTGGGGCGGGCAATGACCACATCATCGCCAGCGCGGGAGACGACCGGCTGCAAGGCGGCAGCGGTGGCAACACGGCCAGCGCCGACTACGTCAACCTGGCCTACCACGGCAATGACTACCTGGACGGTGAAGACGGCGACGACACCCTGTTTGGTGACGACAACGACGCCAGCAATACTGATCGTGCCTGCCGCTGGCACACGAAGCGGGCACGAAGCATTGCTACCAAAACCGTAGCTACTTATCCAACATTTACAGGGGCTGCATGGCGATTTGATGTTGAACGCCGATCAGGAGGCGTTCGCTCTGGCTCGACGCTCAATTGCGTGTTTGAGTGGCATTCACGCGTCTCCAGCCGCCATACCAGCAAGCACACCATGGCAGGTCGAAGCAACAAACAACCAACACCAATGAAGGGAGTGATGTGATGCAAGGTTTGATCAAACGCCGTCTCTTGCCTGCGCTGTGCGCGGCATTGTGGCTTACGGGGTGCTCCAAGACGGTGCAGTGGGAGGAAGAGGTCAAACTCAATGATGGCCGCGTGATCATTGTTATCCAGAAGAAACGCTGCGAGGGCGGAGACTACGCCGCCAGAACTGTTGCAACCTGTATTGCGCGTGAAGCTTGGTTAACAATCAACTTGCCGGAGTCTCCAGGAAAAGAAATTGTCTGGCACGAAAGGCTTGATCCAATGGTAGTAAATGTTCATGAAGGACGTTTGTACGTTGTAGGTCGGCCACCTCACACAGTGGAGTTCCGAGCATACGGTGCGACTAATCCCCCGTATATTGGGTTTGTTTGGGCCAGCGATACATGGAAGCGAATCTCTTTTCCTGAAATCCCAGAGGCAATTTACGACCGTAACATGTTGATTGAAAGCATTCCTCAAACTCAGACAAACTATTTGACACTGGAACAAAAGAACAGCGCATCGGAAAACGGGAATCCGGTTTATCCACTGTCTCTTCGTCGAATCGACCCCAAGCACGCCATATCAGCTTATTAATCAGCACTACTGTAAAGAATAATCATGGTTACCAAACAAGAATACTCGCTTATGTCCGCCGCAGTCTATAACGACGCGCGCGGTGAAACAAATACGATAGACGTTTCCTCGCTTGGTTGGGAAATAGTTGCGATGCAAAGTGATACGAACGGTGGCGTGTTTTCAAGTGGGTTGTCTATTAATGCCTACAAAAAGGGGGAGGAAATTGTCATCGCATGCAAAGGTACCGATTTCTTAGTCGGCTCCAACGTACCCGCAACAGCAAGCGACTTAATGGCCGACATCGCATTGGGTGGGAGCCTGGGGTTTAGTTCATCCCAACTCTACAGGGCCGCGCTTTTCTATCAACAAATCAAAGCGCAGAATCCTCTTGCGAAAATCACTTTCACGGGCCACTCGCTTGGTGCTGGTTTGGCGTCCATTCTTGCCGCATGGTTTAACAAGCCAGCCACTGTGTTTGCCGATGCACCCTTTGAGGCTACGGCATTGAATCCCCTTGTGATGGGTTATGTTTCTGGTTATCTGGCGACGAACGGTTTTTCCGACTCTGAATTCACGACGTTCATTGCTTCATACCCAATTGTCTACGGTGAACGTGAGTCCCAAGTAACGAACTATTATGTTAAGGATGAAGTACTGAATAACTGGCTGGGCGGCTTGCCGTTTGTTGTCGGGACCAATGAACGGATTGACGTCGGTGGTACCAATCAGTTACCAGCAGTTTCTGGTCCTTTAACACTTCATTCGATTGTCCTGCATTCTGCGTTAGAAATAAGTGAACTTACCGGTGATAAATTGCGAGCGAGCACGCTTGTTTTGCCAACTTTGCTGGCACGCATATTCGACGATCAGTTATATGCGTTTAAGTTGGAGACGAATAAACCTGATTTCCTGACAAAACTCGTACAGTCCGAAATTCCGCATATTGGTACCGGCGCGTTAGACGGCAAACTCACGCACTTTGCCGCCGACCTGAACAAACTCGGCACCAACCTAGCAGGCCTGAACAAAGCCGCACAAGACGCCATCATCTCCCAGTGCATCGAGTGGTACTACTGGCAGGGGGCGGCATACAGCGGAACAGAGTTCTTCAAGCAAGCTGGCAACGTATTTCAATACAACACGGCGACAGGTGACGATTTGACCGATGCCCTGAACAAAGCATCAAGGTATGTGAATCCTTGGTTGGATGGTCTTGTGCAAATCGACGGTGGCTACCGTGTGACGTACGATTTTGATCAATGGAACGTTGTGTCAAACAGTGAAGGCGCTACGGTCACTGCGCGCGACGATGGCAAGACGCAGATATTTGTTGGCGCTGCAGGTGGCGACACCTTGACCGGTGGGTCCGACGATGACGTACTTATTGGCGATGCGGGTGCAGACACGCTCAAAGGCGGCGCAGGACTCGATCACCTCTATGGCGGCAGCGGCGACGACACCCTAGACGGCGGCAACGGTGGCGACTGGCTCTATGGCGGTGCTGGCAACGACACCTACCAACTTAAAGGCGGCGAACTCTTTGACATTGTTGAAGACAGTGACGGCAACGGCACCATCACCGTCGATGGCACGGCCCTTTCTGGTGGCAAAAAAGCCGACGACAACTACTGGATCAGCGACGACAAACAATGGGGCTACCTCCTTACCAACGGGGGTGACCTGGTGATCACGAAGGGCTCCAGCCCGAACAAGATCACCATTCGCAACTGGCAAAGCAACGGCGGCAACAAACTAGGCATCGTGCTGGACGGCGCACCCGCGCCAACGACGGCACCGCTGCGCACTTACCGAGGCGACCAACACGCCCCCCTGGATGCTGGCGGCACCTATCTGGGCATTGCGACCAGCTGGGCCGCCGATGGCACGCTGGTGGGCGGGGTGCAAGAGGCGGGCTTTGCCGACGTGCTCTACGGCATGGCCGATGCCGACCAAATCCTGGGGCTGGGCGGCAACGACGCGCTGGCCGGTAGTGGCGGCAACGACCAGATCGATGGGGGCGCGGGCGACGACCTCATTGGCGGGGGAACTGGTAGCGACGTCATCCAAGGCGGCGACGGCAATGACTACATCAGCTCCAGCGCCAACCTGGCCGTGCCCACCCGCGCCACACCGGCCGACAGCTGGAGCGCGCCGGCGGGCAAGACGGTGTACACGCAGGGGCCTACCTGGGGTATCCACTTTGATCGGACTGAGCCCGATGGCTTCACTGTCAGCAAGTGGGCGGGCATGCTAGGGCCCGAAGGCGCGGACGCGGATGTGATCGATGGTGGGGCGGGCAATGACCACATCATCGCCAGCGCGGGAGACGACCGGCTGCAAGGCGGCAGCGGTGATGACGACCTGTGGGGCTTGGCCGGGGGGGACATTCTGGAAGGTGGCGATGGCAAAGACAGCCTGATGGGTGATGGCCTTACACGCCCCGGGTACAACACGACGGTGGTGGCGCAACAGCACGGAGCGGACTTCCTGGATGGAGGGGCGGGCAATGATTCGCTGATCGGTGGCGGTGCCAGCGACCAACTCTTTGGGGGGG
>JAYRUL010000040.1:0-21678 GCA_041919095.1 Rhodoferax sp.
TGTCCAGCACGCCCTGCTCGATCAGGTAGGCGTTGACCGCCGTATCAAACCAGCTGTAGTAGACGACGTTGTTGACATGGCCGTAGGCGTCGTTGTCCATCCAACGGGTGGTAATGGGGCGCAGCACACGGTAGGCACTGCGCGGCTCCGGTACGGGCTTGGGTGGGGGTGCAATGGATTCGGACATGACCCGATTCTGCCAGTTGGGCGCACCCGTTCTGGAACACCTGTGCATGAACACCCGCAAACGGGGCAGACGCCAGCGCGGCGGCTCGGTATCGTCCACGCTACGGTGGTTGGCACCGCCCGTTCACTCGCCTTGCGGCCACTGGCCAGAAGCGGTACCCTGAAGACTCCATGCACGCTCAACCAACCAACACTCCCTAAGATGCGCCAGGTCGATGCGAAGCACCGCGTGATGGCGGTACAAGAACTGGCCGCGCTCCCCAATCTGGGACCCAAATCAGCCCAGGCACTGGCGGAGGCGGGCATTTGCTCGTTGGCGGATATACGTCGCTTGGGGGCGGTAGCCTCCTACGCCCAGGTCAAGCAACACCAGCCCAAGACTTCACTGAACCTGCTGTGGGCGTTGGACGGCGCGCTTTCGGGTCTGCCCTGGCAGGTGGTGGCCCGCGAGCACCGCACCAGCCTGCTGCTGGCGTTGGAGCGTCTGCAGCGCGACGAGCCTTGCAGCCAACGCCCAGCGCGGCCGGCCAAAACACAACCGAAGCCATGACCATCCCAGTCCCCATGATGCAACTCGTAATCCCTGCAGCTAACCACCTGCCCAGCTACACCGCTGCGTTGCAACGCGGCTGGTCACCCAACAACGAGCGGGGTTTGGCAGCGGCCCAAGAGGAGTTGGCGCAGATCCAGGCCAACCCGGCCGCGTTTCTCGCCTTGCTGGATGACCCCGAAGGCAAAGGCCCACCTGTGCCAACGCCAGACGGGTCGGTCGTGCCCCGGCTGCCCGGGTTTCGACGCTGGATGTGGGATGGCGAGTTTGCCGGGAGCATTGGTTTTCGGTGGCAGCACGGCACCGTGGAATTGCCGCCCTATTGCCTGGGCCACATTGGCTATGCGGTGGTTCCGTGGAAGCAACGCCGCGGCTATGCCACGGCGGCCCTGCGCAGTATGCTGGACGAAGCACGCAAATTGGCGCTGCCCTATGTCGAGATCACCACAGACCCGGACAACCAGGCGTCACAAAAGGTGATCTTGGCGGTTGGTGGGCACCTCCACGAACGCTTCAACAAGCCTCCCCAATACGGCAGCAAGCCTTGCCTGCGCTTTCGTGTTTACTTGATTTAGCGTCGCCGCGCGCTGCGCACGCCACGGAGCTCGGCCACCGCGCCCAGCACCCTGTTCAGCCGCCCGGCATCGCTCACTTCCACCGTAAAGGTCATCCAGGCGGTGCCGCGCACGGTTTGGGTCTGCACGCCGATCACGTTCATCTTCTCCTTGGCAAACACTTCGGAGATGTCGCGCAGCAGGCCCTGGCGGTCGTTGGCCTGCACAGCCACGTCCACCGGGTAGACGCTGCCAGCCTGGGTGCTGGCGCCGCCCCAGGCCACTTCGATAACGCGGTCGCCGCTGACGGCCACCATGTTGCGCAGGTTGGTGCAATCGGTGCGGTGCACGCTCACGCCCTTGCCCCGGGTGACAAAGCCGCAGATGGGGTCGGGCGGTGCGGGCTTGCAGCATTTGGCGAGCTGGGTCATGAGCGAATCGACCCCCACCACCAGCACACCACCGCGCGCCGCCGGGCTGGCAGCCTTGTTTTTCTTCAGCAGCAGGAACTCGTCTTGCGGCAAGGTCGGCTCGGCCGGGCGCAGGACGTTTTCGATGCTGCGCAGTGAAAATTCGTCCTTGCCCACCACTTCAAACAAGGCATCGGCCGAATCAAAACCCAGCTGCGCGGCCAGGTCGTCGAGCTTGATGGCGGTCTTGCCTTCGCGCTGCAGCAGTTTTTCCACCGCCTCGCGCCCGCGCGCAATGGTTTCGCCCATGGCAAGGGCGTTGAACCAGGCACGCACCTTGGAGCGCGCGCGTGGGCTGGCCAGAAAACCCAACTCGGTATTGAGCCAGTCGCGCGAGGGGCCGCCCTCTTTCACAGCCGTGACTTCCACCGTCTGCCCATTCTTGAGCGGGGTGTTTAACGGCACCATCACGCCATCGACCCGCGCACCACGGCAGCGGTGGCCCAGATCGGTATGAACGGTGTAGGCAAAGTCCACGGGGGTGCCGCCTTGGGGCAGCTCGACGATGGCGGCATTGGGCGTTAGCACGTAGATGCGGTCGTCAAACGCTACCCCACCTTGGGCGCCCGAGAGGTCGCGCTCCCAAGCCAGCAGTTGGCGCAGCACGGCTATCTTGGCATCGTATTCGCTGCTGGCTGACACGCCCGCGTAGCCCTTGGTGCCCGCCTCCTTGTAGGCCCAGTGCGCGGCCACCCCAGTCTCGGCATGGTCGTGCATGGCCTGGGTGCGGATCTGCACCTCGATGGGCAGGCCCTGCGCATCGCGCACTACGGTGTGCAGGGACTGGTAGCCGTTGCCCTTGGGCCGGGCGATGTAGTCGTCAAACTCTTCGGGCACCGGGGTAAAGCGGCTGTGCACGGCACCCAGGGCGGCGTAACAGTCGGGCACCGTGGGCACGATGATGCGCAGGGCGCGGATGTCATACACCTGCTCAAACCCCAGCGACTTGCCCCGCATCTTCTTGACGATGCTGTAGATGTGCTTGGGGCGCCCCTGCACCGTGGCGGCAATGCCTTGCGCGGCCAGTTCGGCGCGCAATTGCTCACGCAGTTGTTCTACGTAGGCTTCGCGCTCCACGCGCTTTTCGTCCAGCCACTGGGCCACCTGGCGGTAGGTATCGGGCTCCAGGAAGCGAAAGGCCAGGTCTTCGATTTCCCACTTGATTTCCCAGATGCCCAGGCGGTTGGCCAGGGGCGCGAACACCTGGAGTGCCTCGCTGGCCAAGCCCGGCGGCACCGGTGCCTTGGTGGCGGCAAAGTAACGCAGCGTCTGCAGGCGCGAGGCCAGGCGCAGCATGACCACGCGCAAATCGCGCGAAAACGCCAGCAGCATCTTGCGCACGCTCTCCGTCTGCGTGGCCGCGTGGCTGGCCTGCGCCAGGCGCGAGAGGCGCTGCACGCGCACCAGCTTGGTGGTTTCCAGGGCCAGGTCGGCAAAGTTGGTCCCAAAGGCCTTGGCGATGATCTCGTGGGGCTTGTTCAGGTGGTCGCAGGTGTAGACCAGATAACTGGCCGCCTGCATGGCCTGCGAGCCGCCAATGGTGCGCAGGATGGCGGCCACCGCGTCGGCGTGGGCGAGCACGTTTTCGCCGGTGTCCAGTGTTTCGCAGGACAGCAGCGGTTCGGCAAAGGCGCGCGCGCGCGCCAGGGCATCGGCCTGCTCGGGCAGGGTTTGGGACGTAGCCGCCAGCACCGGTGCATGGGCCGCAAGGCTGGGCTGGCTATGGAATTGACTCTTCATGACGAACTAGGACCGATCAGGCGTGATTGGCATTGTCCCTGAGTCGGTGAACGGGTTCCGGTGTTACTCCAACAGGAAGCGGCAAACCGCGTCGACCTGGTCATCGGCGATCAGGGTCGGGGCATGCCCGACACCGGCAAACTCAACCAGCCGGGCGCGCGGACCACGCTGCGTCATCTGGAGGGCAGTGGCGTGCGCCAACAGGTCGGACGCAGCCCCGCGCAGCAGCAGCGTTTCGGCCGTGATTGCATCAAACACCTGCCACAGCAAGGCTTCGCCCAAGGCGGCCTGCTCGGGCGTGGTGGCGGCAATCGGCACGGCGATGGCGGGATCGTAGTGCAGGCGCACCCCCGTGCCGCCATCGGTTCGGGGCTTG
Source organism: Rhodoferax sp. (assembly GCA_041919095.1). Classification (GTDB taxonomy): domain Bacteria; phylum Pseudomonadota; class Gammaproteobacteria; order Burkholderiales; family Burkholderiaceae_C; genus Allorhodoferax. The sequence goes on from JAYRUL010000040.1 coordinate 3,877, forward strand.
ACCATGTGCTGGGTCAAGGCCAGCCACTGCGCCGGTGTATGCGGCCCAAAGGAGGCTGACAAAACGGACTGCGCCTGCGCCGCGTCTTCCAGCGACGCAAACTCCATGTTGCGCCCCAGAAACTGGGTGATCCGGGCGATGGCGTCGCGTTCTATGACCGGCCCCACGTCATTGAGCACCAGCTTGCGGATGCGTGGCCCTTGCGTGTCAGCGAACGCACCAGGCGCACCCCTGCCCAACTGCGCGCACACGCCCATGCCGATCAGGCCCCCCATGCTCGTCCCCACCCAGTCCAGCGTGGTGACCTGCAGGTGCGCCACCAGCGCCAACAGATCGGCCACATAGGTCGCAATCTGGTAGGCCAAAGGGTCCGGCAACCAATCGCTGTTACCGCGCCCGACCACGTCGGGGCACACCACGCGCAGGGGGTGGCGTGCGCGCGCAACCAACGCTTGGGCCAGGGTGTCGAAATCGCGCCCTTGGCGCGTCAGTCCATGGACACAGACCACGGCGTGGGTCGCCTGCGCCGATCCCCATTGCCAATAGGCCATTCGGTGCGCCACGCCAGCGCCCTGGCAGGGTAGGTAATTCAGCGTAGGTTCAGCCATGTTGGAATGCAGGGTTTGATAATGCATGGCACACCGTGGCCACAGCGGCATCGTACTGGATCCCACCAACCCTTCTTCTCAAACTTGTCCAACCAGGAGACTCCCATGCTCAAAGGTAAAACAGCCCTTGTTACCGGATCGACCAGCGGTATCGGCCTCGGCATTGCCAAGGCCTTGGCCGCGCAGGGTGCCAATGTCGTGCTTAACGGTTTTGGTGACGCCCAAGGCCCGCAGACCGAAGTGGCAGCGCTGGGCGTTCGGGTGGGTTACCACGGCGCCGACATGAGCAAGCCCGCCGAGATCGAAGCCATGATGGCGTACGCGCAGGAAACCTTTGGTGGCGTGGACATTCTGGTCAACAACGCCGGAATTCAGCACGTGGCCCGCGTGGAAAACTTCCCAGTGGAACGCTGGGACTCGATCCTGGCCATCAACCTCTCCAGCGCCTTTCACGCCACGCGCCTGGCCCTGCCCGCCATGCGTGCCAAGAACTGGGGCCGCATCATCAACGTGGCCAGCATCCACGGCCTGGTGGCTTCGGCCGAAAAGTCCGCCTACGTGGCTGCCAAGCATGGCGTGGTGGGGTTGACCAAGGTTGTCGCCCTGGAAAACGCGACCACGGGCGTGACCTGCAATGCCATCTGCCCGGGCTGGGTGCTCACGCCCCTGGTGCAAAAGCAGGTGGATGCCAAGGCGGCCGCTTTGGGCCTAAGCAACGAAGAGGCCACCAAGCTGCTGCTGGGCGAAAAAGAACCCTCCATGCAGTTCACCACACCCGAAGAACTGGGTGCGCTCGCGGTGTTCTTCTGTTCACCGGCCGGCAACAACGTGCGCGGCGTGGCCTGGAACATGGATGGCGGCTGGACGGCTCAGTAGCCAAATCGGGCCTCAAGCCCCGTAGAACAAGCGTAAGCAGCTATATTTTTCGTAGCAAATAGCTCAACTGGACTGCTTGAATGCCATCACAGCCTGGTTGCGCAAGGTGCGCAACATGGCCAGTTCCTTTTCGTCCAGCTCCAGCGTGCCGGGGCGCAGCTTGTCGGCATAGATCAGGCCAAAGGGTGCGCCCTTGATCTGCAGCGGCAGCAGCAAGAAAGTGGGCGCGTGGACAACGCTGCGGTACCACTCGGGCAGGCGCTGCACGATGCGCGCCTCGGTTGCATCGTTGATCATGGTGTCCACCCCCTTGGCGCACACAACGCCAAACAAATCGGGCGTGGCGGTCTTGAGCGGCACCTTGAACGTCTTGGTGACGGACTCTACGCCCTGACCCAGACCAAAGCGCCCGGTCAACGTTTCGGTGCGGGCATCGCGCATGCAGAAGATGATGCGGTCAAACGCCATGGCACGGTACATGGTCTCCAGGATCATGCGCAGCACGTCACTGAGCTTGAAGTCGTCCACCATGGCATTGGTCACATCCTGAATGCCAGCGGCCAGGGTCTCGGTGACCTGCGCGCGCTGCGCATGGGTGCTTTCCTGCGGTGATACCTCAAGCGGCATGGTGGCCGTCAGTTCGGTGCGTTGCAAGGCAGCATCACCCTGCGGTGCGCCCGGCGCAGGTGCGACTGCCAGCAGCTGGGCCGCTGCGGATCCTGGCGCAACCCGGATATCCATGGCCTGGGCCAATTCCACCAGTTTTTGGCGGGCGCGGGTGGTTGCCTCACCTACTTCCTGCAGGCGCACACCCATCGCCGGTGCATATTGTTTGGCCAGACCGAGAACGCGTGCATCCTGCCCCTGGGCTTGCCCCCGCAGCAACGTATCGGCAATGGCATTGGAGGCGGTGGCAATCCAGCGCACGCGCTCGCTCGGGTCGGCGGGTGCCGACGGTGGCGGCGTGGCACCGGGCGAGCGCATGCAGCGCTGGATCGCTGACGGCAGGCCCCAGGCCCGCGCCACGCCCAGGCCCAGTTCGTCGTAGCCCAGGCCCAGCACCCGGCGCGCGGCCACCGGCTCGCTTACCGCGTCGCGCGGGGCCTGCACCTGGGTGCGGATCTGCAAGGCCTCTTCGGGAAAGTAGTACAGCGCCAGCAGCCGTCCCAGATTCTGGAACAGGGCACCGATAAAGGCTTCTTCGCTCTCGCGCGGGGTGGCGCACAGCTCGGCGCCCAGCGTACCGGCCATGAGCGAGCGCAGGAACTCTTCTTTCAGCAGCGCCGCATGGGCCTTGTCTTGCATGTGCTCCAGCAGCACCAGGCTCAGAGCCATGTTGCGAATGCCGTTGAACCCCACCAGCGTGACCGCGCGCGACACCGTGCTGATGGCGCCGCCACGCGCGTAATGCGCACTGTTGACCAGGCGCAGCAGCTTGTTGGTCAGCGCCACGTCCTTGAGGATTTCGTTGGTGACGCTATTGACGCTTTCGGTGTCGGAGCTGGCCAGCGACTGAATGCGCACCACCGAATCGGAGAGCGCCGGGAAATCACTCTTGTGGCGCATGCGTCGCAGCAAAAATTCGAGTGTGCCGCTGCTGGCGCTATCGATGTCCGTACCGGTATCGGCAGGTTTGGCCCAACCCTCTAGCTGCGCCAGGAAGTCCTTGGCATCGGCAAAACGCTGGGCCGGATCGCGCGCCAGTGCATGCAACAAAATGGCGCGCAGGCGGTCGTCGATGCGGCCATCCAGCTCGCGCGGCAAGGGCAACTGCTCGTGTACCACGCGGTACACCGCCCGGTAGGGATCCGTTGCATCCACCAGGGGCTTGCCCGCCAGCAACTCCACCAGCACCAAGGCGGCCGAGAACACATCCATGGCAGGTGTAGGAACCGCGCCATTGGCCGCTTCGGGCGACAGATAGCCAATGGTGCCACCCTGAACCACGCCGCCGTTGGCCGCCTGCAGCTTGTGCAAGCGCGCTGCAATGCCAAAGTCCATTACGCGCGCACGCCCGGCGGCGTCCACCAGGATGTTGGACGGTTTGAGGTCGCGGTGCACCACCCCGGCCGCATGTGCCACGGCCATGGCGTCCAGTACGTCCATCATCAGCGCCACGGCAGCAGCGGCGGGCATGGGACCGTTTTTCTGGAGCAGCTGGTCCAGCGTCTGACCGGGAATGTACTCAAACACCAGGTAGGGCTGGCGGTCCTGGATGTCGGCCTCGAAGACGGGAACGATGTTGGGATGCTGCACCCGCCCGACACTGCGCGCTTCTTGCAGCCATTGGGCTACGGCCTGGTCGTCCGACGCGCCGTCCACGTGCAAGACCTTGAGCGCGACGTCGCGTTCCAGGCGCGGGTCGCGCGCCAGCCAGACGGTGGACTGGGCCCCTTGACCGAGAATCTTGCGCAGTTCGAAACGGCCCAGGGTGTCCGCTGGGCGCAGCTTGCTGGCGGTGCGCTGAAAGAGGTGAATCGACGCGGTATCCGGCATGCGCCAAGTATGGCACCGTTACCGCCAGCGCGTGTGCCGCATCAGGGTGAACGCGTTCCGGCAGAACCACGAACCCGGTGTTGCTGGCGCAGCTCCTGGCGCAGCCGGTCCCGGTCTTCGGGGCTGAAAGCGCGGCGGGAATCGTTGTCATTGTTGGCGTCGCGCCGCGATTGCAAGGCTTCGCGCAACGTGGGCTTGCGCCCATCGACCGCGCTACCTACCGCAGGGTTGACCGGCTCGGGCACCGCAGCCGGTGGCGCAGCCGGTGCTCTGGGAGCGCCCTGCGCTGCCGCACCCAGTGCCGCCACGGCACACCACCCAACCACGATCGATTTCATGTCCATAGTCTTCCAGTTTGGTGCAAGACCGCGCCATCCCAAGTCTTCATTTGTAACAGTGTGTCAACGGCCGCACGCTTGCCCGTGCACAGTGGTTCGCGTCCGCGCACAATGGCGCTGTTACAAATTTACCCGCGCCCGTATGCAAAATCCCACAGCACGTCCCGGAAAGATCTTGGTGGTCGATGACGACACCCGCATTCGCGACCTGTTGCGACGTTACCTCACGCAAGAGGGTTTTGACATCTTGCTGGCGGAGGACGGCAAATCGCTCACCCGCATCATGGTGCGCGAGTCGCCCGACCTGATCGTGCTGGACTTGATGATGCCCGGGGAAGACGGCCTGTCCATCTGCCGGCGCTTGCGCGCAAGCGGCGATACCACTCCCATCATCATGCTGACCGCCAAGGGCGAAGACATAGACCGCATCGTCGGACTGGAGGTGGGTGCCGACGACTACTTGGGCAAACCCTTCAATCCGCGCGAGCTGTTGGCGCGCATCCACGCCGTGCTGCGCCGCCGCCCGACACCCGAAGCCCCGGGCGCACCCTCGGCCGAAGCTGAAGTTGCGCGTTTTGGAACCTTTGTGTTTGACCTGGGCGCACGCACGCTGACCAAAGCCGGAACCGAAATCCCCCTGACCACCGGCGAGTTCGCCATGCTCAAGGCGCTGGTGCGCCACCCGCGCACACCACTGTCCCGCGAAAAATTGGCCCAGATGTCTCGCGGGCGCGAATTCGAGCCGTTTGACCGCAGCCTGGATGTGCAGGTTTCCCGTCTGCGCAAACTCATCGAAGCCGACCCGGCCGCACCCCGCTTCATCCAAACGGTCTGGGGCGTGGGCTATGTCTTTGTTCCCGACGAAGCGGTCTAAGCGGCTTCGCCTGCTCTTTCTTTCAGCCCTGCGCACACGTGGTCGCCACCGATTTCGAGGAAAGCAGCGCGCCCAGCCCGCTCGACAGCGCGGACGACCGCCCCACCCCGCGCCGGTTGGGCTTGAGCCTGTTTTGGCGCACGTTCTTTCTGATTGCCAGCTTGCTGTTGGGCAGCATCATGGCCTGGCTGCAGACCTTGCGCGCCCTGGAATTGGAACCCCGCGCAATCCAGACCGCCCAGCAACTGGCATCGCAGGTGAACCTGAGCCGCGCGGCGTTGGTGCATGCCGATGCCATTGCCCGCACCTCACTGCTCAAGACCATGAGCGAGCAGGAATCGGTGCATATCGTGCCGCGCGAGCCGGGTGACCGGTTTGCACCCTATGGCCTGGACAGCGTCACGCGCCAGGTGGCCGCCGAACTGACCCAGCGGCTAGGCCCGGCCACCGTGGTCGCCCGCTCGGTCAATGACGAGCCCGGGCTGTGGATCGGTTTTCAGATCGATGGTGATGACTACTGGCTGCTGACCGACCAGGATCGTTTCAATCCGGTGGGTGGCACCACGTGGTTGGTGTGGTTGGCGGTTGCTGCCGTGCTCTCGCTGGCCGGGGCGGCCTTGATGGCAGGCCTGATCAACCGCCCGCTCAAGGAGCTGTCGTTTGCGGCCAGCCGCGTGCGCGAGGGCGACTTTGACGCCAGCCGCCTCGATGAAACGGTGCAGACCGGCGAGATCCGCGAGGTCAACATTGGCTTCAACCGCATGGCCCAGCGCCTGGCCAAGGTGGAGCAAGACCGCGCCGTCATGCTGGCGGGCATTTCGCACGACCTGCGCACCCCGCTGGCGCGCTTGCGCCTGGAAACCGAGATGAGCGTGGCCGACGCCCAAGCCCGCGCCCACATGGCTGCCGACATCGCCCAGCTGGACGCCATCATCGGCAAGTTTCTGGACTATGCACGCCCCGAGGTCGACAAACTGGTGCCGGTGGTGCTGGCCGACGTGGTGGAAGCCTGCACCTATTCCTACCGCAACCAGAGCGATGTGCAAATCAAGGTGCAGCTCGAAGACAACCTGGTGGTCCAGGCCGACGAGGTGGAGCTGGGCCGCGTGCTCTCGAACCTGCTGGAAAACGCCCGCCGCTACGGCAAATCGCCCGACACCGGCATTGCCCGCGTGCTGATTGCCGCCATCGCACGGGACAATTGGGTGCTGATCAAGGTGCGCGACCATGGGCTGGGCGTGGCCCCCGAACAGTTGACGCGCCTGACCCAGCCGTTTTACCGCGGCGAAGCAGCGCGCACAGCGGCCAACGGTTCCGGTCTGGGCCTGGCCATCGTACAAAAAACCGTGGAGCGCATGGGCGGAAGTTTCGCCCTCAGCAACGGCCGTACCAGTGGCCTGAGCGCCAACATCCGCCTGCCCCGCGTGACCACGGCCTGACGCCGCCGGGCGCCCCGCACAAACTCAGGCAAACCGGTCTTCGCGCTGCAACAGCACTACCGCGCGGGCCTCCATGGCCAGGCCTTCGCCCACCGGACCGAGCTTTTCCGCCGTCTTGGCCTTGACGTTGACCTGCTGCGGGCTCACCCCCAGCAGTTCGGCAATGCGCGATCGCATGGCTGCCATGTGGGGGGCCAGCTTGGGGGCCTGGGCGATCACGGTACTGTCGATATTGGCAACCACGTACCCCGCTTCGCGCACGCGCCGCGCGGCCTCTTGCAGCAACACGCCCGAGTCGGCCCCTTGGAAGCGCGTATCGGTGTCGGGGAAATGGGTGCCAATGTCGCCCAGCCCGGCACCACCGAGCAGGGCGTCGGTGATGGCGTGCAGCAAGGCATCGGCATCCGAATGACCCAACAGCCCTTTTCCGAACGGGATATGCACCCCACCCAGCATGAGCTTGCGCCCTTCTACCAGGCGGTGAATGTCCCAACCCTCGCCAATGCGCAGGTTCATGCGGTGTCTCCGTTACGCGCAAGCAGCACCGCTTGTGCCAGCGCAAAGTCTTGGGGGTAGGTCACCTTGAAGTTTTGGGCGCTGCCCGCCACCAGGCGCGGCGCTTTGTCCAGGAACTCCATGGCGCTGGATTCGTCGGTCACCGCGCCGCCCGCTGCCTGCAGGGCTTGCTGCAGATCGCCCAGGCGAAACATCTGCGGCGTTTGCGCCAGCCATTTGTCGGCGCGCTCCAGCGTCTGCGCCACACGGCCCTGCGCCTCTTGCTTGAGGGTATCGGGCAGGGGCAAGGCCAGCAGCCCACCCACCGGGTCGTCCAGACAGGCGTCGATCAGGGTGTTGATCTGCTGGGGTGTGATCAGGCAGCGCGCGGCATCGTGCACCAGCACCCAGTCATGCGCCAGGGCTCCATGCGCCTGCAATGCGTTTAGACCATTAAAAACGCTCTCAGCCCTCGTGGAACCACCGCAAGCAGCTACAGAAACCATAGCAATTTCAACACCCTCCCAAAAGGCATCGCCGGGGCTGACCACCACCAGCACGCCCGCCAGGCGGGGCACTGCCGCAAACGCCGCCACCGTGTGCAGCACCAGGGGCTGCCCCGCTACCGGTTGGTATTGCTTGGGCCCCTCTGCCCCGGCGCGCGAACCGGTGCCGGCACAGGGAATCAGCGCCCACAGGCGGCTGCCAGTGCGAGCCAGAGGTGGGGTTAGCGTGGCGTGGGTCATGGCTGAACGGCGGCGCGGTCGGCTTCGCGATACGGTCTGCCCGCGCACCGATCCTGGTAGCGCGCTTCGCTGGCATCAAAAGCCGCCGCCTGGGCATTGAACTTCGGCAGCGTGCGGTTGTGGGCCGCAACCCGCGCACGATGGGCTTTGAGCTGGGCATCGAAAGCTTTGACAGCCTGCCGGTTCGAACGATCAAGCTGGGCCTGGGCGGTTTTGAGCCTGGACTCTTCGGCGTCGAGCGCCTGAATGCTGGCATCTTGCAGCGCGCGCGCCTTTGCCAATGCTTGCTTGTCATCTTCCAGCGCGGCATGCAGTTGCAGGCACTGGCGCAGCTCAGCGCGTGACAACGGGTTTGCGCTGGGTGCTTGCGCCCATCCCTGGCTGGCCAACAGGGCCGCAAACCACACTAAGACAAACCGGGCGAACATGATTGCTGCAGCAGGAGGTAACGGAATAGGTCGGGGATGCTACCACCGCCCAAACCCGCCACCGCGCTCGGTAAAATTTGGCGCATCACACTTCGACACCCCCCGTTCGCCGATCGGGGGGTGTTTTGTATTGGTACCTCGCCATGGAACTCCCCAAACTCGCCCTCGCCAAACGCTTCACCCTGCCGCGCCCGCCCGGATCATCCGACGCCCTGCTGCTGGCCCAACTGGGCGAACGCGAAAAAGCCGCGGGTCGCCCCACCACCATCGTCACGGCCGACGCCAACGACGCCCAGCGCCTGCTCGACGAAATTGCCTTCTTCGCCCCCACCCTGCGCTGCGCCCTGTTCCCTGACTGGGAAACCCTGCCTTACGACACCTTCTCGCCCCACCAGGACTTGATCAGCGAACGCCTGGCTACGCTGTGGCGCATTCGCCAGCGCAACCAGGAAACCGGTGCCGACGTGGTCATCGTGCCCGCCACCACGGCCCTGTACCGTCTGGCACCGCCAAGCTTTCTGGCGGGCTACACGTTTGAGTTCAAGGTCAAGCAGCGGCTGGACGAGGCGCAGCTCAAGTCCCAGCTCACCCTGGCCGGGTACAGCCACGTGACGCAAGTGGTCAGCCCCGGCGAATATGCGGTGCGCGGCGGGCTGATCGACCTGTTCCCCATGGGCAGCGCGGTGCCCTACCGGGTGGACCTGTTTGACGACGAGATCGACTCCATCCGCACCTTCGACCCCGACAGCCAGCGCAGCCTGTACCCCGTGCCCGAAGTGCGCCTGCTGCCCGGGCGCGAGTTCCCCATGGACGAGGCCGCGCGCGCGCGCTTTCGCAGCCGCTGGCGCGAACTGCTGGAAGGCGACCCCACCAAGAGCCGCATCTACAAGGACATGGGTGCCGGTGTGGCCACCGCCGGGATCGAGTACTACCTGCCACTGTTTTTCGAGGAAACGGCGACCGTCTTTGACTATGTCGGAAGTGATGCCACGGTCGTCTTGCACGGCGACCTGGAGGGCGCTTTCCAGCGCTTCTGGCAAGACACCAAGGACCGCTACCGCCTGGTGCAAGGCGACCCCGAGCGCCCCGTGCTGCCACCGGAAAGCCTGTTTCTGGGGATTGAGCAGTTCTACGCGCGCGCCAATGCCTACGCCCAACTTGCTATCAAACCAATAGCTGCTTACGCAATATCCACGGGGCCTGAAGCCCAATTTGGCACTGAAAACACGGCATCAGCTTTTGTCGAGCTGGAAGCCCTGCCCCCCATGGCCGCCGAGCGTGGCAGCGAAGACCCGCTGGTCCGCCTGAAGCTGCACGCCCGCAACACCCAGCACCGCATCCTGGTGCTGGCCGAAAGCGATGGCCGCCGCGAAAGTCTGCTGGACTTCTTGCGCGCCAGCGGCTTGAATCCGCCTGCATTTGACTCGCTGGCCGAGTTCCAGGCCAGCGACGAAAAATTTGGCATTGCCACCGCCCCGTTGAGCGTGGGTTTTGCGTGGCTGGAACAGGGCGTGGACCTGGTCACCGAGACCGAGCTGTTTGCCACCGCCCCCACCGCCCGCCGCCGCAAGAAGCAAGAGCAAGTCAGCGACGTGGAAGCGCTGATCAAGGACCTGAGCGAACTCAACGTGGGCGACCCCGTGGTGCACAGCCAGCACGGCATTGGCCGCTACAAGGGCCTCATCAACATGGATGTGGGCAACAAGACCGCCAGTGGCGAGCCCGAGTTGCAGGAATTCTTGCACCTGGAATATGCCGACAACGCCACGCTCTATGTGCCGGTGAGCCAGTTGCAACTGATCAGCCGCTACACCGGGGTGAGCGCGGATGAGGCCCCCCTGCACAAGCTGGGCAGCGGCCAGTGGGAAAAAGCCAAGCGCAAGGCCGCCGAGCAGGTGCGCGACAGCGCCGCCGAGTTGCTCAACATCTACGCCCGCCGCGCCGCGCGCGAGGGCCATGCGTTTCGCTACAGCCCACAGGACTACGAAACCTTTGCCAACGACTTCGGCTTTGAGGAAACCGCCGACCAAAAGGCCGCCATCCACGCCGTCATCCAGGACATGATCAGCCCGCGCCCCATGGACCGCCTGGTCTGCGGCGACGTGGGCTTTGGCAAGACCGAGGTGGCCCTGCGGGCCGCCTTTGTGGCCGTGACCGGCGGCAAACAGGTGGCCATCCTGGCCCCCACCACGCTCTTGGCCGAGCAACATTTCCAGACCATTGCCGACCGCTTTGCCAAATGGCCGGTCAAGGTGGCGGAGATGAGCCGCTTTCGCTCCGCCAAAGAAATCACCGCCGCGCTCAAGGGCGTGGCCGACGGCACGGTGGACATCGTGGTCGGCACGCACAAGCTGCTCTCCGAAAAGACCCAGTTCAAGAACCTGGGCCTCTTGATCATCGACGAGGAACACCGCTTTGGCGTGCGCCATAAAGAGCAGATGAAGGCCCTGCGCGCCGAGGTGGACGTGCTCACGCTCACCGCCACGCCCATTCCCCGCACCATGGGCATGGCGTTGGAAGGCCTGCGCGACCTGAGCGTGATCGCCACCGCGCCCCAGCGCCGCCTGGCCATCAAGACCTTTGTACGCAGCGAAAACAACGGCGTGATCCGCGAGGCGGTGCTGCGCGAACTCAAACGCGGCGGCCAGGTTTACTTTTTGCACAACGAGGTGGAAACCATCGAAAACCGCCGCGCCAAATTGGAAGAGCTGCTGCCCGAAGCCCGCATTGCCGTGGCCCACGGCCAGATGCCCGAGCGGGAGCTGGAGCGCGTCATGCGCGACTTCATCGCCCAGCGCACCAACCTGCTGCTGTGCTCCACGATTATTGAGACCGGCATCGACGTACCCACCGCCAACACCATCGTCATGGCCCGCGCCGACAAGTTCGGCCTGGCCCAGTTGCACCAGCTGCGCGGGCGCGTGGGCCGCAGCCACCACCAGGCCTACGCCTACCTGATGGTGCCCGATATCGAGGGCCTGACCAAGCAGGCCCAGCAGCGCCTGGACGCCATCCAGGCCATGGAAGAACTGGGCAGCGGCTTCTACCTGGCCATGCACGACCTGGAAATTCGCGGCGCGGGCGAGGTGCTGGGCGAAAACCAGAGCGGCAACATGCTGGAAGTGGGCTTCCAGCTGTACAACGAAATGCTGTCTGAGGCCGTGCGCTGCCTGAAAGAGGGCAAGGAACCCGACCTGCTCGCCCCCCTGAACGCCGCCACCGACATCAACCTGCACGCCCCTGCCCTGCTGCCCGACGACTACTGCGGCGACGTGCACCTGCGCCTGAGTTTTTACAAAAAGCTGGCCACCGCCAAGAACGCCGAGCAGGTGGACCGCCTGCTGGAAGAAATCGTAGACCGCTTCGGCAAACTGCCCGCCCAGGCCCAGACCCTAATCGATGTGCACCGCCTGCGCGTGCTGAGCCAACCCTACGGCGTGGTGAAGGTGGACGCAGCGCCGGGCATGATCACCATCACCTTCAAGCCCAACCCACCCATCGACCCGATGAAGATCATTCACCTGATCCAGAAGAACAAGCACATCAAGCTGGCGGGCAACGAGAAACTGCGCATCGAGCGCGACCTGCCCGAAGTGAAAGACCGCGCGCAGATGGTGCGCGATGTGCTGCGCAATTTGGGGCAGCCGGTGGTGGAGGCTGGCGTCGTGCCCTCATGACGCCGTACGCTGCGCGGTTGGGCGAATCGCCAATGGGCGCAGCAAACCCTGGTTCGCGTCGGCGACTTTCTTGAATGTGTTATACCGTCCCCCGGGATGAACTTGGGTCCGTAACCACATGATGCCAAACGATTTTTTCGAATTTCGTGGAGCTTGTTATCCGCCGGACGGACAGCCATATCCGGTGATTGGACGTCTACAACAAGGTTAAATTTCACCTTGCATTCAAGTATTTTGTAGATACAATAAAACATGCTCACATGGGACGAACCAAAGCGCAAGCTGAACATCAAGAATCACGGGCTTGATTTCGTTGGATGCGATGCAATCTGGGACCACTTCACGGTGACCCGCGAAGACAAGCGGCAAGACTATGGCGAAGTGCGCTTGGTTTGCTTTGGTCTTCTTGAGGCCAATGTGGTTGTGATGGTTTACACCGAGCGCCCGAAGGGGCCTCACGTAATTTCACTGCGAAAGGCAGAAAAACATGAAGCTCGCTACTACCGCCAAGTTGCCAAAGAAAACCTCAGCTAAGGTCAACGACCCAGACAATCCAGCATGGACTGAGGACATGCTGGGTGAGCCAGTGCTGAGGCGTGGACGTGGCCCCCAAGCTACTCCAACGAAGGTGCTCACCTCTGTCCGTTTGGATGCGGATATTTTGGAGTTCTTCAAGTCGCAAGGGGCTGGCTACCAGTCACGGATCAATGCGGCGCTGCGGACGGCAGTGGAGCGAAATTTAACTGGTCCTCCAAGTACGACAACGCGCAAGCGCGTCGCGGCTTGACTTTGACGTTGGGCTTCTGCCTGCATTTGTGCATTGACTATGCGTACGACTTTACGTACCATTCAGTCCAAATACGAGAGGATGCGAAATGCATGCACTTACCGCTAGCGAAGCCCGCGCTAATCTTTACCGAATCATTGATGAGACTGCGCAGTCGCATGAACCCATCATGATTTCCGGCAAGCGAACCAGTGCTGTTTTGCTGTCGGCTGAAGACTGGAGTGCAATTCAAGAAACTTTGTACCTGCTTGCGGTGCCAGGTATGCGGGAATCCATTAAAGCCGGTATGGCTGAACCCTTAGCAAAGAGTGCGAAGGCACTCAAGTGGTGAGTTGGGAAGTCGTTTTTGCCAAGCAGGCGCTCAAAGATGCCAAAAAGCTTGCCGCCTGCGGGCTCAAGCCCAAAGCGCAAGAACTGCTTGCGATTCTCGCGACCAATCCGCTACAAAATCCGCCACCTTATGAAAAATTGGTCGGAGACTTGACTGGTGCTTACTCGCGCCGCATCAACATTCAGCACCGCATTGTGTATGAGGTATTCACCAACGAGCGTGTCGTTCGTGTCTTGCGAATGTGGACCCACTATGAGTGAACGGGCTAAGTGGTCGGCCCACGCGGACAAGCAATATAGGGTTGTAAATCGACCCGGGTTTTGAGGAGGCTCCACACTTTGAGAAGATGGGTTCGTAAACACGCTGGTATGGCGCTGATAGGTTGAAGCGCTTTGGGCACTACCCTGCACCTCATCGAAGCCACCCCCGCCGACCTGGACCGCATCATGGAGCTGGAGCGCCAGGGCTTTGCCGCAGGCCACCGCGAGGACCGCGCGGCCTATGCCCAGCGCATTGCGGCCTTTCCGCAAGGCTCACTCATGGCCTGGCGCGGTGCGGATTGCGTGGGTTGTGTGTTTTCGGAAATCTGGCGCGCCGTGCCCGAACCGGTCGCTGCTCATTTCCAACTGGGCCACGACATCCGTGAACGCCATGACCCGGCGCATGGGACGGAGCTGTACATCAGTTCCATGACCCTCGCGCCCTCCGTGCGCGGCCAAGGGCTGGGTGCGCCGCTGCTGCTGGGCTGCCTAACGCATGTGGCGCAGGCCTGCCCGCAGGTGCAAACGGCGGTGCTGCTGGTGAATGCGGCCTGGACACCGGCGCGGCGTATCTATGCCGGGGTGGGTTTTGTGGAGGTGGCCTGCTTCTCGGGCTTCTTCGATGCGGGCGACGGCTTGCGCCAGGACGGAATCGTGATGCGCAGGTCGATCGACTTGTAGGCGATGCCAGACATTGGAATGTGCCTCCGCGTCAGGCGAAAACCCGAATCGAATCGTTCGACAAGCCATCTCCATTTTTTGGCCCCGTCACCGCCACTTACTTCGCCCTCAGCAGGTGCGGCAACCGCTCGTTGAGCGCCCATTCCACGGCATCGGCCTGCAACGCATCGCGTCGGCGCTTGAGCGGATCGCGATCGGGTTCCTCGGACATCCAGCGCTTGAAACTCACAAAGGCAGCCGGATGAATGGTGTTCATCCGCGCCAAGGTGCCGTTTTCAGCGACAACAATTTCCGAGAACTCAGGCGCATGCACCAGCTCATCAGCGCGCTTGGTCTGAACCACCCAAAAGTCATCTTCGGCGTCGCTCAGGCGGATCGGATGCGGGTCGCCAACCGATCCTCCGTGGACTGCTTCGTGGACGTAAAGCTCTCGTACATGGCTTCGGTTTCGGACGAGCGACGCCCCAGACTGGTTTGTCCGCCCACGGTACTGGTGCGAATGAGGTAATCTTTGCCACCGACCGTTTTCCAAACCATTCCACCCCGCACTTGGACCGCGCTTTTCCGGGTGCGCTCCCACACGACAAAAGCAGCTCGGGCATCGATGTACTGGCGCGCAGCGTCAGGCTCAATCTCTAAATTTTCCAAGTTAAAGTCCATTTTTTCGGTTTACTTGGAAAACAAGGTAAGCCCAAGAACCGAGACAACCCCACCAACCCAAGATGCCCCCACTCCACATTGAACCCCTACAGCTTGGCCACCTGGATGCGTTGGCGTCGGTGCTGCTTTGCCCCGAGGTGTATGCGCACAATGAAGACGCGGTACCGGCAAAGGACGTGTTTGTGCTTGGCCTTCAGCGTGCCCTTGCGGGTCCAGGCGCTGCGAACTCCGCCGAAAAGTGGCTGAATTTTCTGCTGCGCTGTACAGTTGGGAGCCAGGTGACTTGGTTTTTCATTACCACTGCACGGGCACGCCGTTGGCCTAGAGTTTTGCGGATTTGCGGTACACCGGAGGAAATTCGCCACCCGCGGCACTTTGATCGACTCCAAGGTTTTGTATCAGCATGAAACGCTCATCTTCGCTCCGTCAGAACCTCTTGGCCAGCTGGAGCCTGCTGTGAACTACCTTGTTGGCGTGGGCGGCGTTGCGCTGCTGCAAGTTGGGTTCTCGTTTGCGATCATTTTGGCCACCAGTGGCGGCGGGTCGTTTGTCGGACTCGGCGCCATGCTGTTTGCCGTGGTTGGCATACCGATCACGGCTTTGGTCAACTTTTTGCTGATCCGCTCAGCCCGCATCAAGCCGGGGGTGCCTTATGTGCTGCGTTTGGTTGTGGTCTCGTTGCTGCTGCCTGCAGTTCAGCTGGCGCTGATGATTCTGGTGTCTGTTTTTCGACTGTAAAGGCCGCCGCCCAGGCTGCGGTGCCCTGCCCTAGCGGCGCTGCATCATGGCCGACAGCACGTCATCCAGGTCCATGGCAAATCCCTCGTCATAGGACGCACGCTGCTTGTTCAGCCGCGCTTGTTGCTTGAGCCAGGCTTTGAGCATCTTGTCGTCCTGCACCTGATCCAGTTCCTTTTGCATGTGGGCCAGGTCGTCTTGCAGGCTGCTGCGTTCGGCATGCAGCACCGCCAGAAATGCGGCCTCATTGAATCGGGGCGATGGCCGGTACCCAAACTCGAACTGCAGGGCCTGGCACAGGTGCAAGGTGTCAGTTTCCAGGGCGCGCAGCTGTTCAGTGAGCAGATCGCACATGGCCCTGAGCTTGGCTTCGGACAGCTGCGCGGCCTTGCTGGCATCGACCATCTCGGCTTGTAGCTGAATGCGAAGCAAGGCGTTCAGGTCTTTGCGTTCGTAGGCGGCGTTCACATCGCTCATGAGGGCGGTTTTCTGCTTGCGCAAGGCTTCGTCGGGCTCGCGGTCCGGGTGCAAGGCGCTGGCCAGTTGCCGGAACACGGTGCGCAGCGCGTTTTGCGCGTCCAGGTCTTTTTGCTGGGCGGCCTGTTCGTGCGCGGTGGGGTCTTTGGCGGCTTTGCGCGCGGCACGCTTGGCGTTGCGTTTTTCTTGCTGGGCCTGGTGCTTTTGCTGCTCGAATTCCATGGCGGCACGCAGCACATCTTCGGGCGAATCAAATTCCCGGCCCTGTGCAAAGTCTTCGCCCAGGTAGGACTCCAGCAGCTCCTGAGCTTCCAGCCGCGCTTGTTCGTCGTCTTGTTCGTCATCGTCCACATCGGCATAGCGTTGGTAGACAGCTTGCACGTCGTCATCGGGCACATCAGCCAACTGGTCGCACAACCCCAGCACCATGCGGATGGCCTGCTGCTTCTGGTTGGCCGAAAGCCCCTGGGGTTTGCTGGGTGCCTGGATACGCGCGTCCAGCAAGAGCAGCATGGATTTGCACAGCTGCTGGCTGCGTTGCCCGATCTCGTGCATAGCTTGGCGATGCAGCGCACCATGGGTCTCCATGGCGTGGCGCATCTTGTTGGCCTGGGTTTGCTCGGCGTCGATGCGGGCCATGAGTGTGTTGAAGCGCTTTTGTGCGGCGCTAGGCTTGTTCATGGTGGCAACCACCTTGCCCGCCACGATTTCCAGGCGGTCGGGGACGGGGGCGAATGCAGGGCCTTGGTCGGCAAAAAGGTCGTCGGTTCGGTTCATCCGCAGAACTGTACATCGTCCCGCCAGGGCGGAACCGGTCGCGGTTGGGTCGCAGCGGATGGGCGATGCCACCAAGCGCGCCCTGGCAACCGCCGTGCCGTAAACTACGAGGCGTTGGTTGCAACGACGTTTGCGATCAAAATCTACGTCCAGCCCCCGTAAATACTCCGTAAGCAGCTATTGTTTCGATAGCAAATCTCCCATGGAACCCGTCTCTTTCGCCCCTGGCCTGGTCTTGCGCAACTTCTCCGGCGGCAAGAAGCTGTCCGACTTCAAGCTGATTGCCTTCGACATGGACTCCACCCTCATCAACATCGAGTGCGTGGACGAAATTGCCGATGCCGTAGGCTGCAAGGACGAGGTGGCTGCCATTACCGAAGCCGCCATGCGCGGCGAGATTACCGACTACAAGGACAGTCTGCGGCGGCGCGTCGCGTTGCTGCGCGGCGCGACGGTGGCCGACCTGGAGTACGTCTACACACAGCGCCTGCAGCTCAATCCCGGTGCCCAGGCGTTGGTGCAGGCCTGCCAGCGAGCCGGGCTGAAAACGTTGTTGGTTTCCGGCGGGTTTACGTTTTTTACCGATCAACTGCGCCAGCGCCTGGGTTTGGATTTCACACGCTCGAACCAGCTGGAAGTTGCCTCCGGGCCCAACTGCGGCACCCTTACCGGTCGTATTGCGCCGCAGTGCTGGGGTGACATTTGCGATGGCGCCGAAAAACGCCGCACCTTGCTGGAAGTGGCCAGCCTGCTGGGCATTGAGCCCGCACAGTGCATTGCCATGGGCGACGGTGCCAACGACTTGCCGATGATGGGTGCAGCCGGACTTTCGGTTGCCTACCATGCCAAGCCCGCCGTGCGGGAGCAAGCCCACGTGGCCATCAACGAGGGCGGGCTTGATCGCTTGCTGGAAGTCTTACCGGGCTAGCGATTCCTGACGGCTGGCTTTCCACCCTGTCCGCAACAGGGGGATGGAACCCCGTGTAGCTGTCAACCCAAAGTAGAGATGTCCCCTTTTGCCCCAAGTAGAAATGTCCCCCTGCATGTTGGACGGCAGGATCAGGGCGGCGTTGCGGCAGTGGCTTGCGAAGGGCGTAGCCCGTAGCGGGCCACT
>JAYRUL010000041.1:0-21625 GCA_041919095.1 Rhodoferax sp.
TGTGGGCAAAGTCCTGGCAGACCCCGCGGCCCTGGGCCAATGCTTGCCCGGCCGGGGTGTGGACCTGCGTACTGTGGCTTTCATAGCGCAGGCTGGCATGGATGTGCTGCATCAGCAGGCGGGCGCTTTGCAGCAACGCTTGTCCGTCTGCAAAACAGGGCTGGGCAAAGGCCAGCAGTTCGTCCGTGTGCTCGGTCAGAAGGGTGGGCAGCACCAACGCACCCGCGGCGTCCCAGGGTGCGCCGGGTTGCCAAGTCAGATGGGCGCGCGTGGCTTCCCAGGACAGGTGGCTGGCCGCATTGCGTGCGCCATAGGTCTGGACCTCGCTGCGCGCGATGACCTGGAGTTGCGCATGGGCTTGCTCCAGGGCGACATACTGGCGGGTATTGCCAAAGACGTCCGTACTGGCTTGCAGGGTCGCTGGCGTG
Source organism: Rhodoferax sp. (assembly GCA_041919095.1). Classification (GTDB taxonomy): domain Bacteria; phylum Pseudomonadota; class Gammaproteobacteria; order Burkholderiales; family Burkholderiaceae_C; genus Allorhodoferax. The sequence goes on from JAYRUL010000041.1 coordinate 429, forward strand.
GGAAGAACCTGCAACTGGTAATGGCACAGCTGTTGGCTTACCGTGTTGCGCGGCTGCAGGTAGGCCATATGCTGGGCCTGGTGCACCACAGGCACGTAGTCGTAGCGGGTTTCGTGGATGATTTGCAGGCGCATGGGAGTCGGTTGGGGCAGTCGGTCAATCGATCACATGGGCGTTGCCCGGTGCGTCGAAATACCGCGTCTCCAGGGTTCGGCTCAACTGCGCTGCCGCCTGTTGGCATCGCTGCAGCAGAAGGGTCAATGCGGTGGCTGAACCGCCGGGTTGGTCGCGGGCCGCCAGCTGGTCGGCACCGGGCCAGCGCGTCGGGTCTGGCAGGTCGTCCAGGCCGGGTGGACCCCAGGTATCGGATGGCACACCCTGCAGGCGCTGCCAGTGGTTGCGCAAGTCTTGCGTAACCTGTGCCAGGGAATGCGGGCGCTGCGGGTCCTGCACCAGTGCTTGCAGCAGGGCGGTGCGGTCGTGCAGGTAAGGGGCATTCCCATCCACCCGATCACCAGGTGGCGCAAAGAGCACCGACAGCGCATAGCCAGACACGGCTGGCGCCAAGCTGTCGCATTCCACCGCAAGCTGCAGCGTTTGCGCCAGAAAGCCCAGGCGCTCCAGGCGCTGTCCTACGGCCATCAGCTGCCATGCTGCGTCGTGCGGCGCGGCCAGGGTGGGGTGCAGTTGCAGTGCAGCCAACGCATTCAGCGTTGCTTGCAGTTGTTCAAGGTTCAGGGCACTTGTCGCCGCTGCGCCAAGGCTCGCCAGTTGGTCGATGTGCGCCAGGGACTCTAGGGAAAGGCGTTCGCGCACCTGTGCAGCGGCCAGCTGCACCGCGCGCAGGTTGTAGGTCAGGGAGTCGGACAGGCTGGACCCATCACATGGACCGGCCCGCGTGGCCAGCAACCCGGTGGGGCGGGGCGATGAAGTCGGCAACAGCCCGTGCAAGCGGACCAAACGGTCCAGCCAGGCCCGCTGCTCGGTGGTGCCTGGGTGCTCCAGCAGCTGCCGGGTGAGCAGGGCCACTTGTGCCGTGTGGGTCGCACGCGCGCGGTAGCGGCCCAGCCAGAACAAGTTCTCCCCAGCGCGCCGCACCACAAGCTGCCGGCGTGCAAACAACGGCCGGGGCCCGTCGGCGGACTTGCGCGGAGCTGCGCCGGGCGGCCCGCCTGCCGATTGCAGCAGACCTGCCGGCAAAGCACACCAACCCCCCCCAGGTTCCGCCAGGGCAAAAACCCGCAAGTGCGCCGCTGGTTTTGGGTCGGAAACGGGGGCTGACTGGCCCGTGCTGTGGCAGACCGGTAACTGGAGTGGCTGGCCCAGCACGGCTTGGCTGAGCGCGGGCAGGTACGCCAGCAGCGCCGGGTTTTCCAGCAATGCGCAACCCGGTCGGTTGGCCATCACCAACGAATTGCTGCGCAGCAGTTGCACCAGGCCAGGTACACCCAGGGTGGAGTCGGCGCGCAGTTCCAAAGGGTCGATGAAGGCATCGTCCACCATCTTGATCAGGCCATGGACCGGTACCGGACCGTCCAGCGTGTTCAGCACCAGGCGCTGGTTGCGCACCTGCAGATCGCATCCTTGCGCCAGACTCAAACCCAGGCCCTGCGCCAATGCGGCGTGTTCGCCATAGGCCCGGGCATACGGCCCTGGGGTGAGCAATACCAGGTGGCTGGTGTCGCTGGCGGGGTTCAGCAGGGTTTCGCGCAACGCCCGAAAACCGGGGGCCAAGCGCTCGTGCAGCAGCCACGCCAGTCCGCTGGGGGCTTGGGTGCCCAGGCCCACCACATGCCAAGAGCCCTCTGGCGTACAGGCCAGGTCACAGGCGACCAGATGCAGGTAGCGTGCCCCAACGGGCAATGCCGCATGCAGCGCGCGCAGGTACCCGGCATGCGCTTGCACCAGCGCCGGCGGCAGCACTCCACGCGCCAGCCAGTACTGCGCGCCGTACACGTCGGCCATCAGCCGCTCCAGCAGCTGGGCCAGTTGCACCACACCTGCAGCGAGTGCGCTCCAGAGCGGGGGGGATGGACTGGGCCATTCGGTCCCCGATGCTTCGGTCCCAAAATGAATGACAAATGGACTTGCAGAGCCCGTACTACTTGCGTAAGCAGCTATCAATTCCGTAGCAACCGGCGGGTTGCCAGTAGGCCAGATGGTGTTGGTGTTGCCAAAGTTGGGCGCAGACAGGGTATCCACGGGGCCGAGTATGCCAGTGCGGTGCCCGGCAGGGACCCCATCTGGCCAGGGCGGTTTTCATACCCGCTGTGCCGCGTTTCATGCCGCCGGCGTTGACGCTGCGCCGACCCATGCCCTATCGTGTGGGCCATGGCTGACACCCCTTCCACCCCCACCCCCACCTCTTTGCACTGGGATGCAGCCCGGTTTGAACCGACTTGGCTGCAGTTCAAGGTGGTCATGGGCGTGGCCTTGTTGTCGGCCATGTTGCTGCTGCGCCAGACACGCAACACCTTCTTCGAGCTTTTTGGCGAGACCACTTTCGTGGCCATCACCCTGCTGTTTCTGTTCAACGCGGCGGCGGCATGGCGACAGAACTGGGTGCCGCGCTGGTTCGCCCAGCTGGTCGCCCTGGCGCTGGGCGCGGTGCTGGCACCACTGGTGGTGCAGCTACTGGGCACGGGCGGTGACATTGCAGCATTTACCCGCTCGCGTGCGCATGTGGGGGGCTACTTCATGGTCATGTTCGGTGCCCTCATCATGGGCAGCCTGGTGGCGGTGGGGGCCTACTACCGGGAGCAGGAAGAGCGCACGCGTGCCGAAGCGTTGCAGTTTGCGCTGGAGCGCGAAACCCTGCAGCGCCAGGCGGCCGATGCGCGGCTGCAGTTGCTCACGGCCCAGATCGAACCCCACTTTCTGCTCAACACCCTGGCCAACGTGAAAGCCCTGGTCGATAGCGGCTCGCCCCGGGCCAGCGCCGTGTTTGCCAGCCTGATCGACTACCTGCGCGGTGCCATGCAGCAGATCAACAACGCGCACAACACCTTGGCCGACGAAATCCGCCTGGTGCGCGCCTACCTGGACATCATGGTCATGCGCATGCCCGACCGGCTGCAATACCAGGTGGAGATGGAGCCCGAGCTGGCATCGCTGCCCCTGCCGCCCATGAGCCTGCTCACCTTGGTGGAAAACGCCATCCGACACGGCATTGACCCCGGCATTGGCGGCGGCACCATCACCGTGGGTGCACGGCGCACGCCCGAGCAGGGTGTGAACCTGTGGGTGAGCGACACGGGCGTGGGCATGTCTGAGTCTGCCGGGAGCGGCAAAGGACTGAATAATCTGCTGCAGCGCCTGCAAGCTTTTTATGGCGACGATGCCCGCCTGGAGCTCTCCGAAACTGTCCCCCACGGTCTGCGTGCTGACCTGTACTTCCGATTCCCCGCATGAAACGCCCCACCGCCCTGATTGCCGACGACGAACCCCTGCTGCGCGAACAGCTTGCTGCGGAACTGGCGCGCCAGTGGCCCGAACTGGAGATCGTGGCCCAGGCGCGCCATGGGCGCGAGGCGGTGGAGGCGTTTGATGCGCACGCGCCCGACATCGCCTTTCTGGACGTGCACATGCCCGGACTCAACGGAGTGGAGGTGGCGCGCGCCATCGGGCGGCGCGCGTGCATCGTGTTCGTGACCGCCTACGACCAGTACGCCGTGGAGGCATTTCGCCAGGGCGCGGTGGACTACCTGGTCAAGCCGCTGGAGTCGGCACGCCTGGCCGACACCGTGCAGCGCCTGCGCCAGCGCCTATTGCAGCCCGCCAGCGACGCGCGTGTGGCCGAACTCGACACCCTGCTGGAAACCCTGGCAGGCAAGCTGCGTACGCAGGCCCCGCAGCAGGCTTGGTTGCAATGGATCAAGGCCTCGGTGGGCCCGGCCGTGCGCCTGATCCCGGTAGACCAGATCCTCTACCTGAAGTCCGACACCAAGTACACCCTGGTGGTGTGGGAGGGCGGCGAGGCGCTGATTCGCAAGACCATTCGCGAGCTGGCCGATGCGCTGGACCCGGAGCGCTTCATCCAGATCCACCGCGCCGTCATCGTCAACCTGCACCGCGTGGCGCAGTACACCTCGGGTCCCGGCGATGGTGGCGAGGTGCAGCTGCTGGGCCGCCCCGAACGCTTGCCCGTGAGCCGCAGCTACGTGCATCTGTTCAAGCAGATGTAGGGTGATTTTGGCGGTTAGCCTCCGTGAAATGAATCGGTATTGCTAGGTAATCTGTAGCAATTGTGCTCACGCAGTGTTCCTGCGCACCCGCCGTGGCCTACAGACGTGCGCAGCGGCGGTGGGTGATTCCGCTAGCATCCCGGCGTGAGAACGCTTCCCCGCCTAGACGCCTCGCGCCGCTACAGCCTGCTGGTGCCATCCCTGTTGGGGTGGGTGGCGGGTAGTGCCTTGCAGCTGCAGCAGGCGGCGTTGTGGTCTTGGCCAATTTATGCATCAATTCTGGCTCTAGCCCCCGTACTATTTGCGTGGGCAGCTATGAAAAATATAGCGAATTGGGGCCGTTGGGGCCTGGTTGCTCTGGGTGCGGTTGTGCTGGCGGTGGGGCTCACCGGCTTGCGGGCCGGGGCTTTGCAGGCCGATCGCCTGTTGGCGGAACTGGAGGGGCAAGACCTGCGCGTGGTGGCGGTGGTGGTTGCCATGCCCCAGCGCATGGAGCAGGGCCTGCGCTTGCGCTTGGGCATTGAGTCGGCGCAAACCGTGGATGGCCAGCCTGTGCAGCTGCCCCTACGGGTGGATGTGGCCTGGTACGGCGGCACCTGGGCTCCGGCCGGTACCTTCACGGGCGGCTTGAACCGCCTGCCGGCCGACGTGCAGGCCGGTGAACGCTGGGCGCTGACGCTGCGCCTGAAAGCGCCCCACGGCGGGCTCAATCCCTATGGGCTGGACTACGAGCTTTATCTGTGGGAGCAAGGCGTGGGGGCTACCGGCTACGTGCGGGCCACGGCGCGCGACCCGGCACCCGTGCGCATGGCGCAGACGGGGCGCTACCCGCTGGCCTGGTCGCGCCAGGCGGTGCGCGATCGCATCCTGGGCCGTTTGACTGAGCGTCCAGTGGCGGGGCTGGTCGCGGCCTGGGTTGTGGGCGACCAGGCGGCCATCGAGCGCGCCGATTGGGACGTGTTTCGCGCTACCGGCGTGGCCCACCTGGTGTCGATTTCGGGCTTGCACATCAGCATGTTTGCCTGGGGCGCGGCGGCCCTGGTGGGCTGGCTGTGGCGGCGCTCGGCGCGGCTGTGCCAGGCGCTGCCGGCACCCAGCGCGGCCTTGCTGGGCGGCCTGGCACTGGCCACGGCCTATGCGCTGTTCGCGGGGTGGGGCGTGCCTGCCCAGCGCACCTGCTGGATGCTGGCCACCGTGGGGATCCTGCGCCTGGCGGGTGTGCGCTGGCCCTGGGGCGTAGTGTGGCTGTTGGCCGGTGCGGTGGTGGTCGTGGCCGATCCGTGGGCCTTGCTGCAAGCGGGCTTCTGGCTGAGTTTTGTTGCGGTGGGTGTGCTGTTCGCAACCGACCACGGCCGCAGCCCCCCTGCCGCGCCGGCGCGGGGCCCCGCGCGGGCCTGGCACACACTCGTGGCCCTGGCGCGCGAGCAATGGACCATTACGCTGGCGCTGGCACCGCTCACGGCGCTGTTGTTTGGCCAGTTTTCGGTGGTGGGCTTATTGGCCAATGCGCTCGCCATTCCGTGGATTACGCTGTTGCTCACACCGTTGTCCCTGTTGGGCGTGCTGGTGCCGCCGCTGTGGGAGGTTGCCAGTGCTGCCATTGGCGTCTTGATGGCGGTGCTGCATGCGATGGCCGCGTGGCCCGGGGCCAGCGTGACCCTGGCACGCGCACCGTTGTGGGTGGGAGTGCTGGGTGTGCTGGGCGGCCTGGCCCTGGTGCTGCCGTGGTCCTGGGGGCTGCGCCTGTGGGGTGCCACCTGGATGCTGCCGCTGTTGTTGTGGCAGGCCCCGCGCGTGCCAGTCGGGCAATTTGAATTGCTGGCACCGGACGTCGGCCAGGGCAACGCCGTGCTGGTGCGCACCGCCCAGCATGCCTTGCTGTACGACGCGGGCCCCCGCTACAGCCTGGAGAGCGACGCGGGCCACCGCGTCATCGTGCCGCTGCTGCAGGCGCTGCAAGTGCGCCTGGACACGTTGGTGCTCAGCCACCGCGACACTGACCACGTGGGCGGTGCCGACGCGGTGCTGGCACAGCAGCCCCAGGCTGCCTGGTTGGGGTCCATGGCCCACGACAACGGCGCTGTTCTGGCGCGCCCGGGCCAGCGCTGCGAAGCGGGCATGGACTGGCAGTGGGACGGCGTGCGCTTTGAGGTGTTGCACCCCCTGGCCACGGACTACCAGCGATCGCACAAGCCCAATGCCTTGTCGTGCGTGCTGCGCATTACGGCAGGTAGCCAGGTGGCCTTGCTGGCGGGCGATATTGAGGAACCCCAAGAAGCCACCCTGCTGGCGCGTGAACGCGACCTGCGCTCCACTGTGTTGCTGGTACCCCACCATGGCAGCAAGACCAGCAGCAATGCGGCGTTTCTGGACGCGGTGGCACCCCAGGTCGCTCTGGTGCAGGCGGGCTACCGCAACCGCTTTGGCCACCCGGCCGAACCGGTGCTGCAGCGGTATGCTGAACGGGGCGTGACCGTGGTGGACAGTCCCCATTGCGGTGCATGGACTTGGCAGTCCTGGCGCATGGAGTTTCCTCAAGGCCAATGCCAACGCGACCTTGCACGCCGATATTGGCACCATCGGCTCGACGAGCGCTAGCTGATCGCAAAGCAGATTTTTGGCCCGAAGCTTGCTACGATGAACCCCAAGGCACCACCAGCGCGCCCAATCCGCTACCGGAGTAAATCGGATGCACAAGTTTGACGAAATGTTTGCCCAGCTGCCCTATGGCGGTGCGGACACCGTGCGCACGCACTACCAGGCCTATGCCGCGTGGCTGGCGCGCCAACCGGCAGGCAGCATGGCAGCGCGGCGCGACGAAGCCGAAATGATTTTTCGCCGCGTGGGCATTACCTTTGCCGTCTATGGCGAAAAAGACGAAGACGGTGCGGGTACCGAGCGGCTGATTCCGTTTGACCTGATCCCGCGCATCATCCCGGCGCACGAGTGGGCACGCATGGAGCAGGGCCTGGTGCAGCGCGTGACGGCGCTGAACCGTTTTATCTACGATATCTACCACGGGCAGGACATCCTGCGCGCTGGGATCGTCCCGCGCGACCAGGTCGAGGGCAATGCCCAGTTCCGCCCCGAAATGATGGGGGTCGACGTTCCTCACCGCGTGTACTCGCAGATCTCGGGCATCGACATCGTGCGCGCACCCAACGCGCAAGGCGAGGGCGAGTACTACGTGCTGGAGGACAACCTGCGCGTGCCCAGCGGCGTGAGCTACATGCTGGAAGACCGCAAGATGATGATGCGCCTGTTCCCCGACCTGTTCTCCACCTACCGCGTGGCCCCGGTTGCACACTACCCCGACTTGCTGCTGGAAACCCTGCGCGCATGCAGCCCGGCCACAACGGCTGAACCGACCGTGGTGGTACTCACGCCGGGCATGTACAACAGTGCCTATTTCGAACACGCCTTCCTGGCCCAGCAAATGGGCGTGGAACTGGTGGAAGGGCAGGACCTGTTCGTGAAGGACTACTTTGTCTACATGCGCACCACGCGTGGACCGCGCCGGGTAGACGTCATCTACCGCCGCGTGGACGACGACTTTCTAGACCCGTTGGTGTTCCGTCCCAACTCCACCCTGGGTTGCGCGGGCTTGCTGGCGGCCTACAAGGCGGGCAACGTGACCATCTGCAACGCCGTGGGGACGGGCATAGCCGACGACAAGTCCATCTACCCCTATGTGCCGCAGATGATCCGCTTCTACCTGGGCGAGGAACCCATTCTGAACAACGTGCCCACCTACCTGTGCCGCAACCCCGAGGACCTGGCTTACACGCTGGACAACCTGAAGGACCTGGTAGTGAAACAGGTGCACGGTGCCGGGGGCTACGGCATGCTGGTGGGGCCCGCCGCCACGCAGGCGGAAATCGCCGACTTCCGCCAAGCGCTGCTGGACAACCCGGCGGGCTACATCGCGCAGCCTACGCTCAGCCTGTCGAGCTGCCCCACCTTTGTGGAGAGCGGCATCGCCCCGCGCCACATCGACCTGCGCCCCTATGTACTGTCGGCCAAGACGGTGCAGATGGTGCCCGGTGGCCTGACGCGCGTGGCGCTCAAGGAAGGCTCGCTGGTGGTGAATTCGTCGCAAGGCGGCGGCACCAAAGACACCTGGATTCTGGAGGACTAGCCATGCTGTCACGCACTGCCGACCACTTGTACTGGATGTCGCGCTACACCGAGCGGGCTGAAAACGAGGTTTCACCAAAACACCGCTTGGCGCGAAGCGCATGCGGGGCTTTCGGCCTTTTGGGAGACGACCATGCTCTCTAGGACTGCGGATCATTTGTACTGGATGTCGCGCTACACCGAGCGGGCCGAAAACACCGCGCGCATGCTCGATGTGGCCTACCAGACCACGCTGCTGCCCCAGTCCGAACCTAGCGTGCGTGCCAGCTGGCACAGCCTGCTGGCCATCAGCGAGCTGTTGGGTGCCTACAACCAGCGCCACCCGGCCATCGAGCCGCGCGCGGTGCTGGATTTCATGGTGCGTGACGAGGGCAACCCCTCCAGCATCGTGTCCTGCCTCGCGGCCGCCCGCGAAAACGCCCGCGCCGTGCGCGGCACGCTGACCACCGAAGTCTGGGAAACCCAGAACCAGACCTGGCTGGAGCTGCGGCGCATGCTGAAGGCGGGTGCGTTCGAACAAGACCCCGGACAGTTCTTTGAATGGGTCAAGTTCCGCTCGCACCTCTCGCGCGGGGTTACCGTGGGCACCATGTTGATCGACGAAGCCCTGCACTTCATGCGCCTGGGCACCTTTCTGGAGCGGGCCGACAACACCGCGCGGCTGGTGGACGTCAAGTTCCACGCCGCTGTCAACGAAGGCGGCGCAGCGGTGAGCGAGAAGGATTCGGAGTCGGACTTCTACTATTGGAGTGCGCTGCTGCGCAGCGTGTCAGGCTTTGAGGTGTACCGCAAGGTGTACCGCGACGTCATCCGCCCCGACCGGGTGGCCGAGCTCCTCATCCTGCGGCCGGACATGCCGCGTTCCCTGCATGCCAGCCTGAACGATGTAGTGGCCAACTTGCAGCTGGTCGCATCCGACCCCAACAGCGAAACCCTGCGCCGCGCCGGCAAGCTGCGCGCAGAGTTGCAGTTTGGCCGCATCGACGAAATCCTGGCCACGGGCTTGCACGCGTACCTGACGCAGTTTCTGGACCGGGTCAACGACCTGGGCGTGCACATCAGCCGCGAGTACCTGGTGCCGGTTTATGCCTAAGTTGCGGGTCGGGTCGTAACTGCGCTTGCGCAAGCCCATAACCCGGCAATAATGGCTCCAGCAACCCTAAGGAATGGTGTGAGCATGCAGACCCAGGCTACCTCCGACGCACCGCGCAGCGCGGCCGCTACCGACGGCGAACTCGACCAGGCACTGGCCTCGGGTCCGTTGCGCGATATTGCAATTCCGCCGTGCCCCGAGTTGTTGCTGGCCTTGCGCGCGGAGATGGACCAGGAAGACCCCGATCCAGCCGTCATTGCCGACATCGCCAGCCGCGACGTGGCGATGGCTGCGTCGCTCATTCGCACCGCCAACAGCCCGTTCTACGCGCGTTCGCGCCCGGCCACCTCGGTGAGCGAATCGCTGGGCTTGCTGGGCCTGCGCATGACCGAAAAGATCCTGACCGCGTTTCTGACCCGCAATGCCATTCGCGTCAACTCGCCCCTGCTGGAGCACTTCTGGGACACCTCCAGCCGCCGCGCCCTGGCCATGGCGCACATTGCGCGCCAGCTCTACACCATCAACCCCGATCTGGCCTACACCTGCGGTTTGTTCTCGCATGTGGGCATCCCCATCCTGATGCAAGGCGTGCGCGGCTATGCCGGTACCCTGACCGAAGCCTTGGCGCGCCAGGACCGCAGTTTTACCGAAACCGAAAACGCCGCCCACCGCACCGACCATGCCGTGGTGGGCGCCCTGGTGGCGCGTACCTGGCGCATGCCCACTCCGATCTACCAGGCGGTACGCCTGCACCACGATTTTTCCGCACTGGACGACAGCCGTCTGGACAAGGAAGTGCGCACCTTGGTCGCCATGTCGTTGGTGGCCGAGCATTTGGTGAATCAGTTTGAAGGGGTGAAGGAGCAACGCGAATGGAGCCTGCATGGCAAGGCCTGCCTGGTCCATCTGGCGGTCTCCTCCGAAGAGCTGGAGGGCTGGGTGGATACCCTGCACGGTGCCTTCGAAAGTGTCAGCGCGCATTGACCAGGAGTAGAACCATGGCCAAGAAACCGACCGCAACCCCGCCCGTGGAACCGGTGCCGGAGTTTGAGGATACGTCCGTCGAAGAAGTCGAGATCGGCGAGCTGGTGCACCGCCCCGATGGCTACCATTGGCAAACGGCCGATGGCAAGCAGGAGTTTGGCCCGTTCGCCACCATGGAAGCCGCCCTGGCCGACATGCAGTCCGCCGCCGAAGGGGGCAACGAAGTGGGCGAGTCGCTGGAAGAAGCCGAGGACGAGCTGGGTATTTCCGATTGGGTTGACCCCGATACCGGCGAGCTGGCCGAGGGCTATTCCACCCCGCACCTCAGCGACGAATAATTCCGTTTCTAAATCATCCGTGTCGTTGTTGCTTCGCCTTGCCGTGCTACAGCACTGTCTGCGGCTTCGCGCCTAGACGCAAATGGTTGGGAAACGGAATGAGGCCTGCGCTTACACACTGAACCAGCGCGCCAGCAGTGGCTGCACGTCGGCGTTGCCTTGCACGTGTTCAAAATCATTTTGCCGCGGCAGTCGCCGGTAGTCCGCCTGCCATTGCTCGCCGTGCTGGGCAATGGCCAGCACGGCCTCGCACACGCGGTCCACTTCGGCATCGCTCATGGTGGGGTGAAAGGAAATGCGCACCCAACCCGGCTTGTCGGTCAGGTCCCCGGCGTCGATCTGGTCGGTGATCTGGTGGGATCGCGTGGGGTCCACATTGAGCAGGTAGTGTCCGTAGGTGCCCGCGCACGAGCAGCCCCCGCGCGCCTGCACCCCAAAGCGGTCGTTCAAGAGCCGCACCACCAGGTTGTAGTGCAGCTGCGGGATGTAGAACGAGATCACCGGCAGGCGCTGGCGGTGCTGTGCGGCCAGGATGACGATGCGCTCGTTTGCACCCAGGGCCGCAAACACCCGCTCCACGATGGCGTGCTCGCGCGCGGCAATGGCCTGCACGCCCATGGCGTCTTTGAGCTGCGCGGCCTTGGCGGCGCGCACCAGCTGGATGAAGCCGGGCGTGCCGCCGTCTTCGCGGGTTTCAATGTCGTCGTAGTAGCGGTGCTGTTGCCAGGGGTTGGTCCAGGTCACGGTGCCGCCGCCGGGCTGGTCGGGCACGAGCGCGCCATACAGCGCGCGGTTGAACACCAAAATGCCGCACGCGCCGGGGCCACCCAGGAACTTGTGTGGCGAGAAGAAGATGGCATCCAACGCCTCCAGCGGGTCGGCCGGGTGCATGTTGATGGCCACATAGGGCGCCGAGCAGGCAAAGTCCACAAAGCACAGGCCCCCGGCCTGGTGCATCACCTTGGCGATGGCGTGGTAGGGCGTGGCGATGCCGGTGACGTTGGAGCAGGCCGTGACGGAAGCCATGCGCAGCTTGCGCTTGCTGTAGCGCGCCAGGATGGCCGGGATGGCGTCCACATCCACCAGGCCTTGCGCGTTGGCGGGAATCACCTCCAGGTCCACCTCGCATTCCAGCCAGGTGGTGTGGTTGGAGTGGTGCTCCATGTGGGTGATGAGCACCAGCGGGCGGTCTTGTGCCGCCAGTGTGGTGGTGCCAATGTAGTTGGAGGGCTTGCGCAGGCCCAACATGCGCTGCAGCTTGTTGATGGCCGCCGTGCAGCCGGTGCCCACACCCAGCAGCACGTCGTCGGCATTGGCACCCACATGCGCCTTCAAGATCGTGCGCGCCTGCTGGTAGGCCGCCGTCATGGCGTGGCCGGTGAAGCTGGTTTCGGTGTGCGTGTTGGCAATGTGGGGGGCAAAGTCGCGCAACAGGCTTTCCTCCATCGGCGCATAGGCGCGCCCGCTGGCGGTCCAGTCGGCGTAGGTGAGGGGCAGCGTGCCGTAGGGCGTGGGAATGCGCAGGTCGCGTCCGATGACGCCGGTGGCAATATGGGAAAGGGGGGTGTGGGGCATGGCGACTACTGGGGTGGCAATGTCGATAGCATATTTTCTCGGAATTGGAAAAATATGCTAAAACGTACTAGAAAAAAACACAAAACCGTAAAAACATACCTCATAAAACCAATTGCAAAGCATGACACAACTTGATCGACTGGATATTGCCATCCTCGAAGCCCTGCAGCAGGATGCCAGCCTGTCGGCAGCCGACCTGGGCGCGCGCGTGGGCTTGTCGGCCACGCCTTGCTGGAAGCGCGTCAAGCGCCTGGAAGATACCGGTGTCATCGAACGGCGCGTGGCGCTGGTCAACCCGGTGCGCGTGGGCCTGCCGGTGACGGTGTTTGTCAGCATCCGCACCACGCGGCACGACGAAACATGGCTGCGCCAGTTTGCCGCCACGGTGTCGGCCATGCCCGAGGTGACCGAATTCCACCGCATGAGTGGCGACGTGGACTACCTGCTCAAGGTGGTCACGTCCGACATTGCCGGGTACGACCGTTTCTACAAGCGCCTCATTCGCAATGCGGACCTGGCGGGCGTGTCGTCGGCGTTTTCCATGGAAAGCATCAAATACACCACGGCGCTGCCTTTGGCGGGGTAGGTGGGTGCAAAGTTGCGCAAAACGCGCAAGCGCTTGCAATCGCTTGAAAAGTGTATTAAAGTGATATCACCTTGAGATCAACTCAAGGCATCCCTGTCAATTCCAGGGAGTCAACAGGAGCACCCCATGACCGTTTCCACCCGCAACCTTCGCCGTACCGAAATGGCGCACTCACGCACCGTTGAACGTGCCTATGCCTCCTGGAACGGCTACGCCATGATCGCCGTTACCGCCGCGCTCTTCGCGTTTGCGGTGTGGCGCATCGTGATGTTGGCTACCGAGCGCGTCTCTCCATCCGCAGTCACGGTGCTTAGCCCGCTGGTGCTGCTGGCCGGTGGCGTGTTCATACTGGCAGGGCTTTATATGCTGCAGCCCAACATGGGTGCCATCCTCACGCTCTTTGGGCGCTACGCCGGCACGGACCGCAGCGAAGGCCTGCGCTGGGCGAACCCCTTCTTGCTCAAGCGCAAGATTTCGCTGCGGGCGCGCAACCTCAACACCCCCACCTTGAAAGTGAACGACAAGCGTGGCAATCCGGTGGAGGTCGGCGCAGCCGTGGTCTGGCGGGTGCGCGATTCTGCGCAGGCCGTGTTCGATATCGACAACTTCGAGGCCTTTGTGCCCGTGCAAGCCGAGGCCGCCATTCGGCACATGGCTTCCCTGTATGCGTACGACATCGGCGAAGACCTGGCGGAAAACGAAACCACGCTGCGCGCCGGTGCCGACGAAGTGGCGCGCGCTTTGGCCGACGAACTGGATGCCCGTTTCGAGGGCGCGGGCATTGAGGTGATCGACGCCAAGCTCACCCACCTGGCCTACGCACCCGAAATCGCCCAGGTCATGCTGCGCCGCCAGCAGGCCGAGGCCGTGGTCAGCGCGCGCACGCGCATCGTGCATGGGGCAGTCAGCATGGTGGAGGCCGCGCTCAAGGGGCTATCGGAGCGTGGCGTGGTGAACCTGGACGACGAGCGCAAAGCCGCCATGGTGAGCAACCTGTTGGTGGTGCTGTGCGGCGACCGCGAAGTCCAGCCCGTGGTCAACACCGGCACCCTGTACCAGTAAAAGCACCCCGCGCGGCTGATGGCTTCGCCCAACAAAAAGGCCTACCCCCTGCGCATTGACCCTGCGCTGTGGGCTGAGATCGAGCGCATGGCCGCCCAGGAACTGCGCAGCGCCAATGCGCAAGTGGAGTTCCTGCTGCGCGAAGCACTGAAACGCCGCGGGCGCTTGCCGCCGTTAGATGATGCGGGGGGTGCACAGGCAGCTGCCGACGACGGCGAGGAGGTCTGAGGCCGCTTGCACGTGGACAAGATTGTGCGGCGTTGTGTCGCCGCTTCAGAGTGCCAGGTTCATGCGGTTTAGCGTCAAGATGCAGGCTGCACCACCACCGCGTCCAGCTGCAGGGCCTTCACTTTCCGTGCCGCCGCCTGCGCTTCGAGCTCGTTGCTGAAGGGGCCGACCCGCACGCGGGTCATGGGGCCTTTCTTGCTCTTGAGCGCGGTGACCACCACCGGCAGCTGTGCGCCCTGGAGTTTGCTCTGCACCCGTTCAAGGTTTTCGGCAACCGCAAACAGGCCAACGTTGATGTAGTAGGGCTTGGTGGGTGCGGATGCTGCTGCCGCGGGTTTGGCAGCGGCCTTGGCTTGCACTTTGGGCTTGGACGCGGCCTTGGCGGCGGGCTTGGCTGCAGCGGGGGCACTGGTTGCTTTCTTGGGCTTGGGTGCGGCCGACTTGGGGGGGGCTGCAGCGGGCTTGGTTGGAGCGGCTGCTGCCGCAGCGCTGGCTGCGGATCGAGTGGCCGCAGGGGTGCTGGTGCGTGGTACTGGTGCTGATGCGCTAGCCGATGCGGCCAGGGCCACCGCCGGTGCAGAGGCTGCGCTGGCCAAAGCACTGGGTGCTGCGACCGTAGACGCGCTGACGGGAGCGCGGGTGGGTGCACTGGCGGGTTCAAGTGGCACCGCCGAGGCCGGGGTACTCGCGGGCGCTGCAGGGGTAGTGGCAAGGGGCGTCGATGCGGGGGTGGATGGTGTGACCATGGGCACCACGGCGCTGGCAGCGCTTGCCGTCGGGCTCTGGGTAATGGGCTGCGTCCGTAGCAGAGGTGGCGCTTCAGCCACGGGGGCTTCGTCGGGCATCAGCGTAGCCGCTTGCCAGCTGATCACCCCGACCACGGCTGCCAAGAGCGCCTGCACGCCGGCCAGGGCGATGCCGTGGCGGCGTTTGCTGGCGCGCGCCAGCAGGGCCGCGCGGGCATCGGTCATGTTGTGGTGGGCGGCCACGGCAGCGGCCATGCGCTTGCGGATTTCGGTGTGCAGCAAGGCATTGCCAAATAGCCCGGGCAAGGCGACTGCCATGGCACCAAAGCCAACTCCCAGCGCAATCAGCAAGGACGGCGGAAACTGGAACAGCACCCGCCCGATGCCAAATACCAGCAGCACCACGGCCAGCACCGCCGCCCCATAGGCCAATGCATACAGATAGAGCTGGCGAAACAGCAGCCAGTGCAGGGTAAACAGCGCGGCTACGGTGTTCCAGGTGATGCCGGCATGGTCGTTTTCCTCAAACCGGGTAAAGATGGGGACGTAGTAGTCGGCACCCACCGGCCCGATGGCTGCCCGGTAGAGCTGGGTGGTGATGTCTTCCTCGGGGGCGGCAGACTCGGGTGCAAGATGGGCGTCGGTCATGGCTTAGTGGGGCAGGGCGTCCTGAACCGCCTGGCCGAGTTCGATGACAGCCAGCGCGTAGTAGCTGCTCCAGTTGTACCGCGTTAAGGCGAAAAAGTTCTCAGTGCCGACCAGATAGTGGGCCGGATTGTTGCCATCTTGCAACTCGACCACCGCCAGCGGTCCTTCGTGCAGCAAGGCCGGGCCTTGCACCATGGCGCCTTGGCCCAACAGGGTTTGCACGCTAAAGGTGGGCACGATGTCGGGCGCGAGCAGGGCGGCCTTGGCATCGCCCTGGGCCTGGAGCTGCACGGGGTAGTGGGTGGGCATGCCGGGCTTCCAACCAAAGACCTTGAAGTAATGGGCCACCGAACCAATCACGTCGGCGGCGCTGTGGAACAGGTCGATACGGTCATCGCCATCGAAATCCAGCGCGTACTTGGACCAGCTCGAGGGCATGAACTGGGGCAGGCCCATGGCGCCGGCATAACTCCCGTGCAGGGTCAGGGGATCGATTTGCTGGCGCTGCGTCAAGACCAGCAAAGCCTCCAGTTCGCTGCGAAAGAAGGCGGCGCGCTGCTGCGCCTTGGGGTGTGCTTCGGGAAAGTCAAAGGCCAGGGTGCACAGCGCATCCAGCACGCGGTAGCGGCCCATCTGTTTGCCGTAGAGGGTTTCCACACCGATGATGCCGACGATGATTGCCGCCGGCACGCCGTAGGCTTGCTCGGCCCGTTCCAGTGCGGCGCGGTGTGTTTGCCAGAACACGACACCGGCCTGAATGCGCCGGGGCTCCACGAACCGGCTGCGGTAGGCACTCCAGTTCTTGGCGGTGCCAACGGCTGGTGGTGCTGCGGCTTTGACAATGGCCGGCACCAACCGCGCCTGACCAATGGCCTGACGCACCCACGCGGCGTCCAAGCCGGTTTGCTGCGCGATCGCATCGGCGGCCTGCATGGCGTCGGGGCGCTGGGCATAGAGCGGTTGTGCCACCGCAGCCCGGGCCTTGGTAACGGGGTTGTTTTTGGGGTGTTTTCTGGCCTCAGCCCCCGTGGATATTGCGTAAGCAGCTATGAAAATGATAGTGAATGCCGAGCCCAATCGGGTCGGCGTGGGCAGGCGCAATGGAAGGCGGAGCACGGTCGGTGGGGGTCGGAGGGTCCACGCGGTCATCGGGCGCGACCCGGCCAGGGTAGTTCGTTGAAACGGCGTTGCAGTGTAGCGAGCTCGCGCTGGTGGGCGGCCGGTGCCGTTGCATGGGCATAGCGCCAGGCTTCCAAGGCCAGCAGCCACTGTTGCAGGGCGGGCAGTCCGGGGTCGTCGGGGCGGGCTTGCTGCATGCATTGGAGCAGCTGGCGCGGGGTGGTGGGCTCGGATACCGCCAGCCCCGCATGGTGCAGGCGCTGCGTGGCGCGGTGCAGCAGGCGCAACCAGGGGTCCTGGCGGTGGCGTTCCCATTGGGTCCAGGCCGCGCCCGCCAGACTGGCTCCAACCACCAGGGCCAACAGCACCTTGCCCAGGTCTTCCCAACTGGGGGATTCAAAGCCCAAGTTTTGCAGCAGGCGCAGCTGGCGGTCCTGGGTGTAGTTGAGCACCCACTGGTTCCAGCGGTTGTTGAGGGCGTCCCAGGTGGCCCGCAGGTTCAGGCTGAATTGCGGGCTGACCGTGGCCAGGGCCTGGGCAAAGGCGTTGCGTGGCAATTGCAGGCGTAGCGAACCGGTGCGCCCCGGTGCCACCGAGGACGTGGGGTCCACCCGCACCCAGCCTTGGCCGGACAACCAGACTTCGGCCCAGGCGTGGGCGTCGCTCTGGCGAATCGTCCAGTACCCGTCCACGCTGTTGACCAGGCCCCCTTGGTAGCCAGTGACCACCCGGGCAGGCAGATCGAGCGCGCGCATCAGCACCACAAAGCTCGAGGCAATGTGTTCGCAAAAACCGGTCTTGCGGTCCAGCCAGAACTCATCGGCCGTATGGGTTCCGTACACGCCCGGCTCCAGCGTGTAGGTGTAGCCACCGGTGCGCAGACGCTCCAGTGCCGCGTTGATCAGGGTTTGTCCGTCGGTGGGGTTGGCACCTTGGGCGCGCACCTGTTCG
Organism: Rhodoferax sp.; assembly: GCA_041919095.1. GTDB lineage: Bacteria > Pseudomonadota > Gammaproteobacteria > Burkholderiales > Burkholderiaceae_C > Allorhodoferax. Next base: position 18,080 of record JAYRUL010000041.1, read on the forward strand.
CGCAACTGGTTGGCCAGCACGCGGGTGCGGGGGTTGGAGTCGAGGGGCAACTGCGCCATCGCGGTCAGGGCATTGTTCATGCGCGTGGGGCCGTGGCGAAACTGGGGGTAGCTGCGCACGGTGTAGCGCGTGAGTTCCGTCAACGGTCGGTCGGCCAGCCATTGCAGATCGGGTGTCATGGCGGCGTTCACGCCAACCAGACGCGGGCGTTCGCTGGCGGCCTCCAGCACCATCAACCAGGGGCGCTGGCTGGCTTCCAAGGTCACCTCGTAGTCCACCGCATCACCCTCGACTTGCAGGTTGGCTTCCAGGCGCGGTGGTTGGCGGAATTCGGGTTGGGCGGGCTCCCAGCGGCGTCCGTCAAAACGCGACAGCACCGGGCCGCGAAAGTACATGGTGGACTGGGGCGGTGGCCGCCCGGTAAAGCGCACCCGAAAGGCGATGCTGTCATCCAGTGCCAGTTCAGCAATGGTGCCCACCTCCATCCGGTCGGACAGGCCACTGCGCCCGACCATGGCGTCCCCGGGCATGCCCCACAAGGGCGCCACGCGTGGAAACAGCACGAACAACACCACCATGATGGGTGCGCCCAGCATCGTCATCCAGCCCGCCGTGCGCGCGGCCTCGCGCAGAGGTGGGCGGCCCACCGGCATATGGGCGTTGACCAAGGCGGTGAGCAGGCCCAGCAAGCCCAGCAGCATGGCTGCGGCGGTGAGCAGGCTTTGCGAGAAGAAAAAGTTGGACAGCAGCGTGAAAAAGCCCAAAAAGAACACGACGAAGGCATCGCGCCGGCCCCGCATTTCCAGCGTCTTGAGGGTTAGCAGTACCACGATGGAAGTCACGCCCGCATCCCGTCCGAGCAGGGTCTTGTGGGTGGCAAAAGTGGCCGCGCTGGCCAGGGCCAGCAGCAGGAAAAGCCAGAACCGCGATGGCAGGCTGCGGTTGTGCACGGACAGCCAGGCCCGCAACAACAGGATGACGCCCGCCATGCCGGTGCACCACAGCGGCAGGTGGTTGGCCTGTGGGGCAATGATCCAGGCGATCACGCCCAGCAAGAACAGCGTATCGCGCGCTTCGCGCGGCAGGTTGTCGAGACGTTGCAGCAGGGCGTTCATGCGGTGTGCGTGTTGTACAGAGCCAAGGCCTGCAGGCAGGCGCGCAAATGCACTTCGCCATGGGCCGGTGCCAGCGCTTGTTCGCCCAGTCGCAGCCCGTAGCGCAGCTCGCGCTGGTCGGCCAGGCGCACCCAGGCGCACAGGCGCGACAAAGCCAGTTCTTGTGCCGCTCCGGGCAGTGCCGCCCCGGGGATACCGGTGTGCGCAAGGTCCAGCCAGAGCTCCATGCGCTGCAGCGATTCACTGTCCCGGCTGACCAACTCGTCGGCCTTGGCGACCTTTTTCCAGACCACGTGCTTGAGCGGGTCACCGCGCCGGTACGCGCGCACGCCGTCAAACTCGCCACTGCCGAGTTGGCGCGCGCGAGCCACACCACCGGCTACGGCCTGGCCAGGTGGCAGCGGTGGGGGATGGGCCTCAGGCTGGGGGTAGACCACGGCCTCGGCCGCGGGTCTCCAAATCGTCCAGACCCGAAAGGTACCCAACGGGAAGCGGGTTTCGGCGGTCAGTGCGGGCAGGCGCTGGCGTCCGCGTTGGTGGGGTGTGAAAGCCACCTGTACCCGCACGCTACCCTGGGCGGGCACGTCGCACCAGCTCCAGTGATCGGTGCCCAGCACCGCCAGGCCAATCCCATGGCGCACGCGCGAACGCGTGCTGGTCAGGGTAATGCCGATGGGAATGCTGGTTCCCAGGAATTGGGGTTCGGGCGCGCTGACATGCAGGGTCAAGCCGCGCAGGGTACTGTGGCATACATGCATGCCGACTACGGCGCACCCGGCCAGCAAAAACGTCAGGATGTAACCCAGATTGAGCTGGTAGTTGATGGAAGCGACCAGCAAGACCAGCAAGGTCGCTGCCAGCATGAACCCCGGCCCGGTGGGCAGGATGTACACATTGCGTTGCGTCAGGGTGGTGCTGTCTTGCAACGGCAATCGGGCCTGCCACCATTGGCGAAAACGCGCCTGCATGAACTTGACGGGGTTCCAAGTCAGGGCACCCATGGCTACGGGAGAGGGACGGCGCCCAACATGGCCTGCACCTGTTCCACCGCGCCGCGGCCGCTATCACCCACGGGAATCATGCGGTGGGCGATGGTTTGCGGCAGGATGGCCTGCACGTCGTCGGGGGCGACATAGGTGCGCCCGCACAGCAACGCCTGGGCTCGCGCCGCGCGCAGCACCGCAATGCCAGCCCGGGGCGAGAGCCCTTGCAGAAACCACTGGCCGCTGCGGGTGGCAGCAATCAGGTCTTGCACGTAGTCCAGCAGCGCATCCGCTACATGCACCGCCTGCACGGCTTGCTGCAGGGCACGCAACTCACCGTCCTGCAGCAAGCTGGGTAGATGTTCGACCAATTCACGCCGATCCCGCCCGCTCAGGAGTTCGCGTTCGGCCGCCCGGTCGGGGTAGCCCAGCGAGATGCGCATGTGAAACCGGTCCAGCTGGGATTCGGGCAGGGCGTAGGTGCCGACCTGGTCCAGCGGGTTCTGGGTGGCAATCACAAAGAACGGCTGGGGCAGGGCGCGCGTTTCGCCCTCTACGGTGACCTGGCGCTCTTCCATGGCTTCAAGCAGCGCGCTTTGCGTCTTGGGGCTGGCGCGGTTGATTTCGTCGGCCAGCAACACCTGAGCAAAGATGGGGCCGGGGTGAAAGACAAAGGCTTCTTTGCCGCGTTCGAAGATGGAAACCCCGGTCAGGTCACTGGGCATCAAGTCAGCGGTGAATTGAACCCGGGAAAACTGCAGGCCGAAACTGCGCGACAGCGCATGCGCCAGCGTGGTCTTGCCCACGCCGGGGACATCGTCGATCAGCAAATGGCCGCCCGCGAGCAAACAGGCGACACAATCCTGGATTTGTGCCGGTTTGCCGACAATCACCGTGTTAAGCTGGGCCAGCAGGGCTTTGAGTGTGTGTTGTGCGTCCATGGTTGGACCTTACCTGAAAAGTTGTGGCGATGCGTTGCGAGCTGATGAAGACCGGGTACTTTACCCACCCCGATTGTTGGAAACATGAAATGGGCGAGGGCCATCCCGAATGCCCCGACCGTTTGAGTGCCATTGAAGCCCGGTTGCAGGACAGTGCCGTGTCCGGGCGGCTGGATCGGCGCGAGGCACCGCCTGCGCCGGTTGCGGATATCGAGTTGGCCCATGGGCGCATGTATGTGGCCTCCATCCGCGGGCTGACCGACGTCCTGCGCGAGGAAATCAACGCCGGTGGGCCTACCCACACGCAGGTGGATCCAGATACCTCTCTCAATGTCCACACCTGGGATGCGGCTTTGCGGGCAGCGGGCGCGGCCCTGGCCGCAGTGGATGCAGTCATGGCGGGCGAAATCAACAACGCCTTTTGTGCCATCCGTCCACCGGGGCACCATGCCTGCCGCGACAAGGCCATGGGGTTTTGCTTTTTCAACAACGTGGCTATTGCCGCGC
>JAYRUL010000042.1:0-21339 GCA_041919095.1 Rhodoferax sp.
CCAGGGTTTCCAGATTGCGCCGACCGATTTCGGGGTTGGCGTACTTGGAGCCGATCACCTCGCCCTGCTCGGTCAGACGGATCTGGCCGCGTACGGTGCCGGGCGGTTGCGCCAGGATGGCGTCGTAACTCGGGCCGCCGCCGCGCCCCACGGTGCCGCCACGGCCGTGGAACATGCGCAAACGGATATGGGTGGCCCCCACGCTCGGCACGGACGTGTCCTTGCTGCCCCCCGAGGGGGCCTTCGCGCCTTGGGGCTGCCCGGCGGCGCTCACGCCGTGGCTTGCCAGCTCGTCGAACAGTTCCACCAGGGCGATCTCGGCCCGGTACAGCTCCCAGTTGCTGGTGAAGATGCCGCCGTCCTTGTTGCTGTCGGAGTAGCCCAGCATGATGTCTTGTTCGGCACCGCTGCGCTGCACCAGGCTGGCGATGCCGGGCAGGGCGTAGAAGGCGCGCATGATGGGCGCGGCGTTGCGCAGGTCTTCGATGGTTTCAAAGAGTGGCACGACGATCAGATCGCACTGGGCTTTTAGCGGGTCGTCTGACGCTGCGGCGCCGTGCCCGCCGGAGTTCAGGATGCCGCGCATCAGCCCCACCTCTTTTTGCAGCAGCAGCACTTCCAGCAAGTCGCTCACCGTTTCGGTGTGGCTGATGATGTAGTGGCGAATGGCTTGCGCGCCGTAGCGCTCGCGCATGCGCTTGGCCATGGTGAAGATGGCCAACTCGGCTTCGGTCTTGTCGCTGTAGGTGATGCCATGCACGCGCAAGGGGCGGGCGTCTTCCAGCAGGCCCAGCAGCAGGCTGCGTTTGGCCGTCTCATCGAGTTGGGCGTAGTGGGATTCGATGCGCGCCGTGGCCAGCAGTTCGGCCACCACCAGCTCGTGCTGGTCGGAGCTTTGGCGTAGATCCACCGTGGCCAGGTGAAAACCAAAGACTTCCACGGCGCGCAACAAGGGGCGCAGCCGCTGTTCCGCCAGCGCGGTGCCGTGGTTGGCACGCAGGGATGCTTCGATGGTGCGCAGCTCCTGGGCAAATTCCTCGGCACTGCGGTACGGGTTTTGCGGCGCAACGGCGTGGCGCGCCGCCTCGGTTCCGGTCAATTCGCGCAACGTGGAGGCCAAGCGTGCATAGACGCCGGTCAGCGCACGGCGGTAGGGTTCGTCCATGCGGTGCACATTGGTGTCGGGGGAGCTTTCGGCCAGCGCCTGCATCTCGGCCGTGCAGTGCGTCAACATGGCGGACACCGAGAGCTCGCCGCCCAGGTAGTGCACTTCGGTCAGGTAGTGGCGCAAGGCCACCTCGGCCTGGCGGCGCAGGGCGTATTCCAGGGTGGCGGCGCTGACGTTGGGGTTGCCATCGCGGTCGCCCCCGATCCACTGGCCCATGCGTAGAAAACTGTGCACATGCTGGTGCCCCAGCTGGTCTTCCAGGTTGGCATAGAGCTTGGGAATCTCGCGCAGGAAGGTGGACTCGTAGTAGCTCAGCGCGTTCTCGATTTCGTCGGCCACGGTGAGTTTGTTAAAGCGCAGCAGCCGGGTTTGCCACAGCTGGGCGACACGGGCACGCAGTTGGCTTTCGTTGGCGGCCAGTTCGCGGGCACTCAAGATGTCTTTCTTGGAGTCAAACGCCACAGCGCGTTCCTTGATGGAGTCGCGCTGGGTCAGCAACTGGGCAATGGCGCGCTCCGCATCCAGAATGCTCTTGCGTTGCACCTCGGTGGGGTGCGCGGTGAGTACCGGTGAAACATAGCTTTGCGCCAGTGTCTGGGCGACGGTTTTGGTCGAGATGCCGGCCCAGCGCAGGCGCGACAGGGCTACATCGATGCTGCCCTCTTGTGTGTCGCCCTGGCGTTCGTGTACGGCGCGCCGGCGGATGTGGTGGCGGTCCTCGGCCAGGTTGGCCAGGTGCGAGAAGTAGGTGAAGGCGCGGATGACGCTCACGGCCTGGTCGCCGCTGAGGTTCTTGAGCAACTTTTTCAGCGCCTTGTCGGCCTCGTGATCCGCATCGCGCCGAAAGGCCACGGACAAGGTGCGGATCTTTTCGATGAGCTCGAAGGCCTCGGAGCCTTCTTGCTCGCGGATCACATCGCCCAGAATGCGCCCGAGCAGGCGGATGTCGTCGATCAGGGGGCGCTCGTTGTCTTTGGCGCGCTTGGGTACCGCGGCGTCAGGGGTGGTTTTCATATGGGCCATGCTAGCATTGCTGGCTCTGAATTGTTTACAAAACGGTTACGACTTGAGACCGGCCATGCCTGCACTTTCACTCACCATCGCCACCCGCGAAAGCCGCCTTGCCCTGTGGCAGGCCGAGCACGTCAAAGCCCTGCTGCAAACCCAGGGGCACGCCGTGCAGCTGCTGGGCATGACCACCCAGGGTGACCAGATCCTGGACCGCTCGTTGTCCAAGGTGGGTGGCAAAGGCTTGTTCGTCAAGGAACTCGAAGTGGCGCTGGAACAAGGCCGCGCCGACCTGGCCGTGCACTCGCTCAAGGACGTGCCGATGGAGTTGCCAGACGGTTTCAGTCTGGCCTGCGTGATGGAGCGCGAAGACCCGCGCGATGCCTGGGTGTCCAGTCGCTACGCCCGCATCGACGATTTGCCACACGGTGCCACCGTGGGTACCTCCAGCCTGCGCCGGGTGGCCCTGCTGCGCGCCTTGCGTCCCGACCTGAAGATCGAGCCGCTGCGCGGCAACCTCGATACCCGCTTGCGCAAGCTCGATGAAGGCCTGTACGACGGCATCGTGCTGGCCGCTGCAGGCTTGAAGCGCCTGGGCCTGGTCGAACGCATCCGCGCCGTGCTGGAGCCTGAGCAGATGCTGCCCGCTGCCGGGCAAGGGGCATTGGGCATCGAAGTGCGCAGTGCACGCGCCGAAGTGACGCAGGCGCTGCAGCCGCTGGCGCACCAGCCCACCTGGCTGGCCGTGGCCGCCGAGCGCGCCGTGAGCCGTGTCATGGGTGGCAGCTGCTCCATGCCGCTGGCGGCGTTTGCCGTGTGGCAGGGTGACGCCTTGTTCCTGCGCGCAACCTGGGGTGACCCCGAGGGTGTGGTTCCCCTGGTGCAGGCGCAGGATAGCGCCGCGGTGGGCGATCTGGCAGAGGCCACCCGGCTCGGTGAAGGCGTGGCGCAACAACTCAAGGCCCGCGTCGCGGGTACAACCGGAGACTGAAGCCATGCGCGTCATCGTCACACGTCCTCACGCCGAAGGTCTGAAATGGGTCGATGCCTTGGTTCTGGCTGGATATGAGGCGGTCGCACTGCCCTTGATTGACGTGACTGCGGCCCCCGATGTGCAGGCGCTGCAGGCCGCCTGGGAGCACATCACGCAATACGACGCCGTCATGTTTGTCAGCGGCAATGCCGTTGACCACTTTTTTGCACAAAAACCGGCATCAGCCCCCGTGTGGAATGACGATGGCTCCATTAAAACGAGAGCATTTGTGACCGGACCTGGCAGCTACGCCGCATTGCGCCGCGCGCAGGTCGATAGCGCCTGCATCGACATGCCCCCGCGCGACGCGGGCCAGTTCGATTCGGAGTCCTTGTGGGCCGTCGTGGGTAGCCAGGTGCAACCGGGTTGGCGCGTGTTGGTGGTGCGTGGCATGGGGGCTAACGGCGGTGCCGAGCAGGGGCAGGGGCGGGACTGGTTTGCCGATCGCGTGCGCGGCGCAGGGGGACAGGTGGATTTCGTAGTGGCGTACCAGCGTGTCTTGCCGCAGTGGGAAGACGCCACGCGTCGGCACGCCGAACGTGCCAGTGCCGATGGTTCCGTGTGGCTGTTCAGCAGTTCCGAGGCGATTACCAATCTGACGCGACTGTGCCCGCAGTGCCAGTGGTCGGCAGCCAAGGCCGTGGCCACGCACCCGCGCATCGCGCAGGTGGCGCGCGACGCGGGCTTTGGCCGGGTGTGCGAGTCGCGTCCCAGTCTGGCCGAGCTGATGGCCTCCATCGAGTCGATGCAATGAACGACGCGTCTGCCTCTGCGGTGCCAACACCAGAAAAACCGGACCCTAACCAAGGACCAGGTCCAGTTGCGCCTGCACAGCCGTGGGTTCTTCGCGTCGCGATTGGCTTGGCCGCCGTGGCGCTTGTCTTTGCGTTCACGTTGTGGCAAAAGCTTGCAACGATACAAGAACAGTTGGCGCGCCAGAGTGCCGATGCCATTGGCCAATCCGCCGAGGCGCGCGCAGGTGCGCGTCAGGCACAAGAGCTGGCGATGGAGACAGCGGCCAAGCTCGCCGTGATGGAAGCAAGGGTCGCTGAGGTTGCGTTGCAGCGCAGCCAACTCGAAGAACTGATGCAGAGTTTGTCACGTTCCCGTGACGAAAATCTGGTGGTGGATATCGAGAGTGCGATTCGCCTCGCCCAACAGCAAGCGCAGTTGACAGGCAGCCTGGATCCCTTGCTGGCTGCCCTCAAGACGGCCGAGCAACGGATCGTTCGTGCTGCGCAGCCGCGCCTGACGCCCGTGCAGCGCGCCATCGCAAAGGACATCGCCCGGGTCAAAGCGACTACTTTGGCAGACCTGCCGGGGTTGTTGGTTAAGCTCGATGAGTTGGTCGCCTTGGCTGATGAATTGCCTATTGCCAACGCTGTGCAGCCCGGCCGTACGCCGGACTCCATCAAGCGCAAACCAGAAGAGACCGTAGCGAGCTGGTGGATGCGGGTTGTTTTCTTGGTACGCGATGAATTGCGTGGTTTGGTGCGGGTCAGCCGAATCGAGACCCCGGAAGCAGCGTTGCTGTCACCCGAGCAGTCGTTTTTTTTGCGGGAGAACTTCAAGCTGAAGCTACTTAATGCCCGTTTGGGGTTGCTCTCGCGTCAGACCGAATCCGTTCGGGCCGACTTGGCATCTGCTTCGTTGGCTCTGGGGCGGTACTTCGATGGTTCATCGCGCAAGACCCAAACCGCAGCCGCAACGCTGCAGCAAGTGCGCGGGCAGCTCAAGGCGCTGGAGTTGCCCCGCGTGGATGATTCCCTGGCGGCCTTGTCTACCGCTGCCGCTGGACGTTGACCCATGCGTGTCGCGCTCTGGCTTGTTGCATTGTTCGGAATGGCCGTGGCGTTGGCGCTGTTTGCGGGCAACAACCAAGGTACGGTTACGCTGTATTGGCCACCGTACCGGATCGACTTATCCCTCAACCTCTTCGTACTCCTGCTTTCCGGATTGTTTCTGGTGTTGCACTTGGCTTTGCGCGCCCAAGGTGCGTTGATGCGGATACCGCAGCAGGCACGCGAGTGGCGGTTACTGCACAAGGAGCGGTCCATTCATGCAACGTTGCTAGAGGCGCTGACCCATCTCGTTGCAGGCCGGTTCGTGCGCGCCCGCAAAGCGGCGCAGACGGCATTGGCGTTGGAGGCGTCGGTGGAGCACGGTGGGGAGCGCCTACCGTATGCGCGACGTTTGCGCGCCTTGTCGCATTTGCTGGCGGCCGAGAGTGCCCATGCACTGCAGGATCGGAGTTTGCGCGACGAACATTTCCAACAGGCCTTGCAGAACAGCCTGCAACGGGACGCACAGGATGCGCGCGAGGGCTTGCAGTTGCGAGCAGCACGCTGGGCGTTGGATGACCGGGACGCGCCGGGGGCCATGCAGTGGCTGGATCAACTGCCGCAGGGAGCGTCGCGACGGACGTTGGCCTTGCGCATGCGTTTTCGGGCCGCACGCCTGGCAGGAAAGTCCCAGATCGCTTTGGAAACCGCACGCTTATTGACGAAGCACCATGCGTTTTCCGAAGCGGCGGGACGAAGTATTGCGCGCGGGTTGGCCGTCGAGCTGCTGCGCGCCGCCTACGATCCCGCGCAGATCGCACAAGCCTGGTCTTGCATGGAGCATGCGGAACAAACGATTCCCGATGTCGCGGTGGAGGCGGCAGAGCGATTGCTGGCACAAGGAGGCGAGGTTGCCTTGGCTCGGCAGTGGGTCCTGCCTGCGTGGGAACAGATGATGCAGCGACCAGATGCAATGCCCTGGATGCTGCGTGTCCGTCTGGCACGGGTTCTGGAACAAGGATTCATGGACAGTAGCGGTACCATGGATACTTTGTGGTTGACCCGGGTGGAGGCAGCGCAGTCGGCCTACCCGGGCGACGCTGTACTGCAGTACCTGGCGGGCGTGGTTTGCATGCGTCTGGGGCTGTGGGGTAAGGCACGCCAGATGCTCAAGCAGGCACTGTTTCAGGCCCAGCAAACCGAATTGCGGCGTGACACCTGGCTGGCGCTGGCCTATGTTGCTGAACAAACAGGTGAAACGCAGGCGGCTGCGGAGGCCTACCGCGAGGCCGCCAAAAGAGTGACGTAGTTGCTTTTCAGGGCTATTATGTGCCCATGGCCACACTCACCGAACACATCATCAAGTTGACCGACCACCGCGACCGTGAGCTGCTGGAGCACACGCTGTCGAAGGCATTGATCGACCTTTTGCGCATCGACCGCGTGGTAGTTGCCAAGGTGGTCAGTGAAGAAGGCGTTCGACGATGGCTGGATGTCGCTAGTCTCGACGCCCGTGGGGGCGGCAAGGTGGTGGATCCGTTGCGGGTTGACTTTGAGCAATTGGACCTCTACGACGACCAGCGCCACCGCGTCATGTGTTTGTACGAGCGTGATCTGGTTGAGCATGCCTGGGCTGGTGCGGAAGGCCCGCGTATCAGTTATCTGCCGTTGTTTGCCGATTCATCCTCCGATGAGGCGGGCGTTGTCGAGGTGCATTCTGGTGCGTCACTTAATGTTGCGGAGCGCCAGGTGATCGAGGACATCGTGCATGTCTTTCGTAACATGTACAAGTTGCTAGCCTATAGCGACCGTGACGCCCTGACCGGCTTGCTCAATCGAAAAGCGTTGGACGATACGTTTTACAGTGCCGTTCTCGAAGAAATGGATCATGGCATCGAAAGCCTTACCCCCGTATTGGAGCCTTCTGTTTTGCCGGTGGCCGAACGTCGGCACCGCGTGCCACCGAATTATTGGCTGGGTACGATCACCGTCGATGAATTCGGACGGGTCAGTGACAAGAGTGGGCATCTGATTGCCGAGGAAGTCCTGCTCTTGGTGGCACGCATCATGAACAACACCTTTAGGACCTACGATCGCCTGTACCGACTAGGTGGTGACCAATTTGCGGTGTTGATGCATTGTCCACAAGAGAGCTTGGTGCTGGCCGCATTTGAGCGTTTTCGCGCCAATGTGGAGAAATTCGTTTTTCCCCAGGTTGGTCATGTTACGGTTTGTGCCGGGTTTACACGGGTGAGCCCTGACGACTCCCCCAGCACCTCGCTGGAGCGAGCCGAGCGTGCCGTGGAGTATGGCCGCAAACATGGCGGCAATTTGGTCTACAGCCATCCAGAGCTGGTGCGCCGGGGCCTGCTGGGCGATGCCGCCAAAGTGGGAGCGGTCGACCTTTTCTAGCACGGCCGCATAGCCGGAGAAAGTGCAAAAGAAAATGGCCCCATCGGGCCATTCTGTTTTTTGGAGGCAGGGTCTGCGTCCAACGCAGACCCCCGGTGGTGAGTTGTTAGACCATGGATTGCTGCTCAAAAGGCAAGGTCATGGCGCGCAGGTCGCGCCGCGTCTCAACCAGCACTAGCGGACCTTCGTCCAACTCCACCAGCGCCGGGCGGTCTCGGGGAACATGAATAGGTTTGGGTTCTGCAGCGATCGCTGCCTGCACGGCTGCAACCTTGTCAGCATCCGAATTGACCCACAACAGCCCGGATTGCTCCGCAACCGCGCGCAACGCATCGGTTGGCAAGTCGTATTGCGCCACTTTCGGCATCATGGCCGTCGCTGTGACTGGTGGCACCGCGACTGCCGGTGCCTGTTCCGCTGCAGGCAGGGTGTGGGTGGATGCGCTGGGGGTTGGGTTAACTGCAGCCGGTTGCGTGGCATCGGCGTTTTCGGCAGCGCCGGAACCCACGCCAGTTCGCTCGGGGCGGCTCCCACGCTCGCGGCCAAAGCGGTCACGGGAGCGGCGTTCGCGCGTCGCGCTGTCTGCGTTGGCGTTCGCAGGCTCAATGCGTGCTGTGTCAGGCTCGAGTGTTGTGGCGTTTTCGGCATGATCGACAAAGCCCAACTGCGTTTGGCGTGGCTCGCCGTCGCCGCGTCCGCGACGTCCGCGCCCATTGCGGCCCTCGCTGCGACCCTCACGAACCTCCCGAGGTTCCCGTCCCGCGCCGGCTTCGGTGGTGCGACTTTCGTCGGGCAATGACGGTCCTTCAACGAGACTGCTGGTCAGTTCGCCCTTATCGCCGCGGTTGCTGTCCCGGGTGCCGCGGCCATTGCGCTCAGATCGCTCGGCCCGATCGCCACGGGGGCTGCGTTCAGCGCGTGGTGTGTCCGAGCGTGCTGCGTCCCCGACATTGGTTGTCGCATCAGCCATGGAGGGCTTGGCATCCGCCTCGACACGTTCACGTCCGGAGCGGCCTTCATTACCGCGCGACCGACCGTCGCCACGTTCGCCGCGGGCATTGCGTCCGCGTCCTTCGCCACGACCGTTGTCGGCCCGATTCCCATCTCGGTTGCGTCCTTCGCCACGCCCGTCTCCCGACTTGTGGCGTGAACTTGCATCCCGGCCGCGGCTCTCGCGGGTTTCAACTATTTTCTCCTGCGTTGCCGGTGCAACCACGCTGGGGGGGGGTACCGGTGCACCGCCAAACAGGCGCTTGATCCAGCCAAAGAAGCCACTAGTCGAATCCGTATCGGACGAAGAGCTGGGTTTTGCCGCTGCTTGTACGGGAACGGTTGTTGCTTCTGCGGACGGCTTCGGCGCGGCCACGGGGGCCGGCGCATCGGGCAGAACACCCTTGATCACTGGGGTCTGCTTGTTGGTGGGCTCCTGCGAGCGACGGGTCACCTTGGTTGGGTCTTCCACTTCGTCAGCCAGTTTGTAACTGGCTTGAATGTTGTCCAGGCGCGGGTCGTCGTGCTTGAGACGCTCGAGCTTGTAGTTGGGGGTTTCCAGCGTCTTGTTGGGCACCAGCAGCACGTTAATGCGTTGCTTGAGTTCGATCTTGGCGATCTCGGAGCGCTTTTCGTTCAGAAGGAACGAGGCAACGTCCACCGGCACTTGGCACAACACGGATGCGGTGCTGTCTTTGAGCGACTCTTCCTGGATCACGCGCAGGATTTGCAGTGCGCTGGATTCGGTATCGCGAATGTGGCCGGATCCGCCACAGCGTGGGCAGGGGCAGGAAGCGCCTTCGGCCAGTGCAGGGCGCAGGCGCTGGCGGCTCATTTCCATCAGGCCGAACTTGGAAATGGAGCCAAACTGCACGCGGGCGCGGTCTTGGCGCAGGGCGTCGCGCAAGCGGTTCTCCACTTCGCGGCGGTTGCGCGACTCTTCCATGTCGATGAAGTCGATCACGATCAGGCCGCCGAGATCGCGCAGGCGCATCTGGCGCGCCACTTCGTCCGCGGCTTCCAGGTTGGTGCGGGTGGCCGTTTCTTCGATGTCGCCGCCTTTGATGGCGCGCGCCGAGTTCACGTCCACGCTCACCAGCGCTTCGGTGTGGTCGATCACGATGGCGCCGCCACTGGGTAGCTGCACCGTGCGGGCGTACGCCGACTCGATCTGGTGCTCGATCTGGAAACGGCTAAACAGGGGGGCATCATCCCGGTAGCGCTTGACGCGGGCGGCGTGCTCGGGCATGACATGAGCCATGAACTGCTGGGCTTGTTCGTACACGTCATCGGTGTCGATCAGGATGTCGCCAATGTCATGGTTGAAGTAGTCGCGGATGGCGCGGATGACCAGGCTGGACTCCTGATAAATCAGGAATGCACCTTTGCCGGCTTTGGAAGCACCATCGATCGCACTCCAGAGTTTGAGCAGGTAGTTCAGGTCCCACTGCAATTCCGGGGCGCTGCGGCCGATACCGGCGGTGCGTGCGATGATGGACATGCCGTTGGGGTATTCCAACTGGTCCATGTTTTCTTTGAGTTCGGCGCGGTCTTCCCCCTCGATGCGGCGCGATACACCACCGCCACGCGGATTGTTGGGCATCAGCACCACGTAGCGGCCTGCCAGGCTTATGAACGTGGTCAGTGCGGCTCCCTTGTTGCCGCGTTCTTCCTTTTCAACCTGAACCAACAGTTCCTGGCCTTCTTTGATTGCGTCCTGGATGCGGGCCTGGCTGGCGGATACACCCGCCTGGAAGTACTGCTTGGAGATTTCCTTGAACGGCAGAAAGCCGTGACGGTCTTCGCCGTAGTCGACGAAACAGGCCTCTAGCGATGGCTCGACGCGTGTGACGACGGCCTTGTAGATATTGCCCTTGCGCTGTTCGCGCCCTTCGATTTCGATTTCGTAGTCGAGGAGCTTTTGCCCGTCGACAATGGCCAGGCGGCGTTCTTCAGCCTGCGTGGCGTTGATTAGCATCCTTTTCATGGATTGCGTCCTTCATCATCAGTAGTACCAACAAGCCCTCTAGAGGGCCCAGACGTCTGGCTGATGAAACGAAACGCGGAGGAATTGCCAAGAAACTTCGACTCAATGGTGTCGTCGAAGCGTGGGCACGTGGAGGGGGGCGAGGGCGTTCCAGGGCAAATTCGCTACAAAAATAATAGCTGCTTGCGCTCTATTGACGGGGGCTGTGGCTTGAATCATGCCGCAAAACGGGGCAAGAATGCTCCGTAGGCGTTCAATCATCAGGTACATCAGCACAATCATCTCGCTTGGGTCCGCCTGCAGGCCGGGGCCTGCAGGTTTGAGGTATTCCGTATCGGTATTTCGGTTCATCGGCTTAACCGCGTCTGGGACTGACCATCACCGGCTTTGGCCAAGTGATTTGCAAGTCCGTCGACGCGGCGGCGTCGACTCGCTAGCGCCGACTTTAGGAGGGGTGAACTAAACTCCAGATAAATCAACCACTTACAGCACGTCGCTAGTGAAACACATTATAGGGGGCAAACCCCAAACAGCGCAGGCTGCGGTCCAACGGGTTTGCGTGGACGAGAACAGTGCTGGGCAAAGGCTGGACAACTTCCTGATGCGGCAGCTCAAAGGTGTGCCCAAAACCCATGTCTACCGCATCATCCGCAGTGGCGAGGTGCGGGTGAACAAGGGACGTGCCCAAGCTGAAACCCGTCTGGAGCTGGGCGACGAAGTGCGCCTGCCGCCGGTGCGGGTATCCGAACGGGCCACCGAAAAAGCACAGGCCATGGCTGAGCGCAGCGCGTCGGCACCGGCGCGGGACTTTGTGATTTTGTTCGAGGACGAGGCCTTTTTGGCCATCGACAAACCGGCTGGCGTGGCCGTGCATGGCGGTTCGGGTGTGAGTTTTGGCGTCATCGAACAGCTGCGCATGGCGCGCACGGATGCCAAATTCCTGGAATTGGTGCACCGCCTCGACCGAGAAACCAGCGGGATCTTGTTGGTGGCCAAAAAGCGCAGCGCCTTGAAGAACCTACAAGACCAGTTTCGCGAGCGCGAAACGGGTAAAACCTACCTGGCGCTGGTAAAAGGTTTGTGGCCAGCCAAACGCAAAGTGTTGGACAAACCGCTGCATAAGTATTTGTTGCCCGACGGCGAGCGCCGCGTGAAAGTGGTCGCCAAAGACGACCCGGACGGCATGCCATCGCTCACACTGGTGAAAGTGCGTGCCAGTACAGACGCGGCGGTGGCATCCGCAGACCCGGCGGGCGGGGTCTCGCTGCTGGAAGTCACGATCAAGACTGGGCGCACGCACCAGATTCGGGTACACCTGGCCAGCGAAAGCCATCCCATCGTCGGCGACGACAAGTACGGCGACTTCGAACTGAACAAGCTGTTGGCACGGGGCGACGCCAAGGCGCCGGTGCTCAAGCGCATGTTTTTGCATGCCTGGCGTCTGCAATGCGCCCACCCTGTCAGCGGTAAGGCGATGGTGTTGCAGGCACCATTGCCGTCGGAGTTGGCGGGTTTTTTGCGCCAGGTGCTGCCCTTGGCCACCGTTTGAAACCGATGGAGTGAAGGATTCCCATGACCGCGTCTTCCCGTGCCCGCCAATTCGACTTGATTGCGTTTGACTGGGATGGCACCCTGTTTGATTCGACCGCCATCATTACGCGCTGCATCCAGGCGGCGGTGGTGGATGTTGGCGGGCAAAAACCAACCGACAAGGATGCCGCCTATGTGATCGGCATGGGGTTGATGCAGGCGCTGGCCCACGCGGCCCCGGATGTGCCGGCCGAAAAATACCCCGAGCTGGGATTGCGCTACCGCCACCATTACATGGCGCACCAGAATGACATCAGCCTGTTTGACGGCGTATTGCCCTTGTTGGCCGAACTGCGCGAGCGCAACCATCTGCTGACGGTGGCCACCGGCAAGAGCCGTCGGGGGCTGAATGACGCCCTACGCAGTGCGGCCCTGCTGGGGGTTTTCGACGGTTCACGTACAGCGGACGAAACAGCGGGTAAGCCCGATCCGCGCATGCTGCACGAGTTGATGGAGGAGTTCGGAGTCGCACCCGAGCGTGTGCTGATGATTGGAGATACCACGCACGATTTGCAAATGGCCCTGAATGCGGGCTGTGCCAGTCTGGGTGTGAGTTACGGCGCCCATGAACCGGACGCCTTTGGCGCGCTGCAGGCGCGCTTTGTTGCCCATTCGGTTGCCCAAATGCGCGAATGGTTGCTCGCCAACGGGTGAAGGAGGGCATTGTGTCCGAGAACATCGAGACAAAGACCGTTGTGCTGTGCAGTTCCGCGGACTTGGTCGAGCGGGGCGAGGCAGTCCCCTTTGATATTGAGTACGCTGGCCGCAAGGCGCGCGGTTTTGCGGTTCGATTCAACGGCCAGGTGCACGCTTACCTGAACCAGTGCGGCCATGTTCCCATGGAAATGGACTACCAACCCAACCGGTTCTTCGACCTGACGGGGCAGTATCTGGTCTGTGCAACCCACGGTGCCTATTACTGCCCGCAAACGGGCCAATGCCGGGGCGGGCCGGGGCGCCGACCTCTGGTAAAAATTGCGATTGCGGAAGCCGATGGGGTCGTTCGCTGGCATACTGATTCTTGCTTAAAACCGCCTGCTGCCCAACATGACTGACCCTACGCCACATTTCCCTGCCGATTCTTCAGAAAAAGCCGATCAAAGCACCATGGATTATGCGCAAGCAGCTATTAAAAAAGGAGCAGATGCAAGCCCCAATGGACCAGGTTGGGAACGGGCTACTTTGGAAAACCTGGCCTTGGCAGTAGTTGCAGAGCAGCGTCAAGCGCGGCGGTGGCGCAACGGAATTCGCCTAGCTTGGCTGGTATTTCTGGTTTGGTTGGTTTGGTTGGGCATGGACCGCAGCGGTAGCGCGACGGATGTTTTGCAGCCGCATACTGCGCTGGTGAAGATTCAGGGCGAGATCGCCTCGGGATCAGAGGCGAGCGCGGAGTTGGTGGTCGCTGCCATGCGCAGTGCGTTTCAGGACAAGGGCGCGCAGGCCGTTGTGCTGCTCATCAATTCGCCGGGCGGCAGCCCCGTGCAGGCTGGCATTGTGAACGACGAGATTCACCGGCTGAAAGGATTGCATAACAAGCCGGTCTATGCGGTGGTGGAAGAAACCTGCGCGTCCGCCGCGTATTACATCGCGGCCGGGGCCGATCAAATCTTTGTGGATAAAGCCAGCGTGGTGGGCAGTATCGGCGTGCTGATGGATGGCTTCGGTTTTACCGGGTTGATGGACAAGTTAGGGGTCGAGCGTCGATTGATGACGGCGGGTGAAAACAAAGGGTTCCTGGATCCATTTAGCCCACAAACCGAAAAGCAACGCGCTTATGCCCAAGCCATGCTGGACCAGATTCACCAGCAGTTCATCGACGTGGTCAAACTCGGGCGGGGCAAGCGCCTGAAAGAAACACCCGAAACCTTCAGTGGCCTGTTCTGGACCGGCCAGCAGGCCATCGACATGGGGTTGGCCGACCATTTGGGTAATCTGGACTATGTGGCACGCGAGGTGGTCAAGGCCGAAGACCTGGTGGACTACACGCGCAAGGACAACGTGGCCGAACGCCTGGTCAAGCGCTTTGGTGCAGCCATTGGCGGCGGTGCCGCGCAGGCGCTGCGCTTGTCGCCGGGCTGGCGCTGATTGGGGACAAACCCCTGCGCTGCGACCGCTAAAGGATAAGCGCGCGCCGTAACTGCGCTTAAGCACCAATGGCAAACACGGTGGGGGTGCGGTCGTCCAACGTCCAGCCGGACTGCTTCCATTGCGCTACCGTTGCGCTGCGCGTAGCGGCCTGTGGCAGCGTCATGCCGCTGGCTGCGCACAGGCGCGTGTTCCCGTTTAGTGTTTGCAGCAGCGCACCCAACAGTGCGGCGTTGCGGTACGGGGTTTCGATGAAGAGCTGGGTCTGACCGGTCTTCCGTGCCAGGCTTTCGAGCGCGCGAATGCGCTGACCGCGCTCGGGCTCGCGCTGGGGCAGATAGCCCACAAAAGCGAAGTTCTGACCGTTCAAGCCGCTGGTGGCCAAGGCTAGCAGCAGTGACACCGGTCCGACCAAGGCAACAACCGGCACACCCATCTGATGCGCTGCTCGCACCACCGAGGAGCCGGGGTCGGCAATGGTGGGCATACCCGCTTCACTGACCAGCCCCATATCGTGACCGGCCAGGGCTGCCTGCAGTAAGGGTTTTGCATCCACGCCCGCGCTGTCTTGGTGATCGCCTTTCTTGTGCGCCGCATGGGATAGTTCCTGTAGGTACAGGTCTTGCAATGGCGCTGCCAGTGGATGGGTGAGGGCCACGCGCTTGAGAAAGGCGCGCGTGGACTTGGCGTTTTCACACACCCAGTGTTGCAGGCTGGCGGCGGTGCGCAGCGTGGCTTCTGGCAGGACGTCGCGCATGTCAGCTTCGGTCACACAACCAAAATCCAGCGGGGTGGGCACGAGGTACAGCGTGCCCACGGTCGGCGCAGTGGCGCTTGGAATCATGGCGTCTGCAACAAAGCAATGCCCGCCTCACGTAGCATCCGCGCGGTCCGGATCAGTGGCAGGCCGACCAGGGCCGTTGGGTCGTCGTTGTCGATGGCGTCCAGCAAGGCAATGCCCAGCCCTTCGCTCTTGGCGCTGCCGGCGCAGTCGTAAGGTGTCTCGGCACGCAGGTAGTGCTCGATCTCGGCATCGCTCAGGTCCCGAAACTGCACGCGAACTGCGGCCAAGTCCTGCTGGCAAAACCCGCTGGCTTGGCACACCACGGCAACCGCAGTCTGAAATACCACGCTCTGTCCGCGCATATGCTGCAGCTGCGCCACGGCGCGGGCGTGGTTGCCGGGTTTGCCCAAAGGTTGGCCCGCCAAGTCGGCTACCTGGTCCGAGCCGATGACCACGGCATCTGGGTGGCGTGCCGCCACGGCCTCTGCCTTGGCCAGCGCCAGGCGCATCGCCAGTTGCGCCGGCGCCTCTTGGGCGTGCGGGGTTTCGTCGACCTGGGGAGATTCGACGGTGAAGGGGAGCCGCAATCGCTGCAGCAGCTCGCGTCGGTAGACCGACGTGGAAGCCAGAATCAAAGGGGATACTCGGGTGGGTGCCATGCGCCATTCTCGTACACTGCGGGCATGAAGTCGGCCTACGATCCCTACCATCTGCCTGTCGAAACCTTTGCACGCGCGGGAGATCGCTTGAACAGTACACGCCCGTTACGCGAGTTTGAGCGCTTGGTTGATGTGGCCCAAAGCGCCGTTGACCAACTGGTTGTGGAATTTGTTGCGCATGGGTTTGTGCGGACCGATGCCGCTGGCTCGGACGCCGTCTGGCTTGCCGTATCTGCCCAAACGGCCGTGCCGCTAACTTGCCAGCGCTGCCTGGAGCCGTTCGCCACTCCGGTGGCCTTTGAGCGGCATTTTCGATTTGTGGCGACTGAGCAGCAGGCTCAGGCGGAAGATGAAACGGCGGAAGAAGACCTGCTGGTGCTGAGCCGGGATTTCAATCTGCTGGATCTGGTGGAGGATGAACTGCTGTTGGCGCTGCCCCTGGTCCCCATGCATGCACATTGCCCCCAAGACTTGAAGCTGCAAGTTGCCGACGCTGATTTCGATGCCGCCGCGCCCGAAAAGACCAACCCCTTCGCTGCGCTCGCTCAACTAAAAAACAAGACCTGACAGCGGCTTGGTGTTAGGCTATAATTCTTGGCTTTGCGGCAGATAGGCCGCTTTCACCAACCCCTTAAACCCGTTGCGGTGCTGCTTTGTGTGGCACTGCCAGTCAGGAGCTGGCCATGGCCGTCCAACAAAACAAAAAGTCCCCTTCCAAGCGCGGCATGCACCGTTCGCACAATGCACTGAACGTGCCTGGTATTGCTGTCGAGTCCACTACCGGCGAAACACACCTGCGCCACCACATTAGCCCCACCGGCTTCTACCGTGGGCGCAAGGTGCTGAAGACCAAGTCCGAAGCCTGAAATCAGGGTTTGGCGTAAAGCCCGGGGCTACAGAAACTGTGGCGTCGGGCTTTTGTTGTTTCTGGTGTCCGGTGCCTGCGCTGTGGCTACTGTTTATCTTTTTCGGTAGGGATTCCCATGATCACCATTGCCGTTGACTGCATGGGAGGCGATCACGGTCCCCAGGTCACATTGCCTGCCTGTACGCAGTTTCTGGAGCAGCATCCCGAGGCGGCTCTCTTGCTGGTGGGGTTGCCAGACGCCCTCGGCACGTTTTCCCACGCCCGCGCAACCGTGGTGGCTTGCACTGAAGTCGTTGCCATGGATGACCCCTTGGAAGTGGCATTGCGCAAGAAGAAAGACTCTTCCATGCGCGTCGCCATTCAGCAGGTTAAGGATGGTAAAGCACAAGTTGCGGTATCGGCTGGCAATACGGGTGCTTTGATGGCTATTTCGCGCTATCTTTTAAAAACCATCGACGGCATTGAACGTCCTGCGATTGCTGCACAGCTTCCCAATGCCACGGGTGGTGCCACTACGGTGCTGGATCTTGGGGCAAATGTGGATTGCACGGCCGAGCATTTGCTGCAGTTCGCTGTGATGGGTTCTGCATTGGTTTCAGTGCTTCAAGCCAAGGATGCGCCTACCGTAGGCTTGCTCAATATTGGTGAAGAAATCATCAAAGGCAATGAAACCATCAAAAAAGCGGGTGAACTGCTTCGAATTGCCGCCAACAGTGGTGATTTGAACTTCATTGGCAATGTCGAAGGCAACGATATCTTTAAGGGTAGCGCAGACATTGTGGTTTGCGACGGATTTGTCGGCAACGTCGCATTGAAAACTAGTGAAGGCCTGGCGACCATGATCGGTAGTTTTTTGAAAAACGAGTTTTCTCGTAACATTTTTACTAAATTTGCAGCAATTGCGGCCTATTCGGTACTAACTGCACTTAAAAAACGTATGGATCACCGCCGTTACAACGGCGCGGCGCTTTTGGGATTGCGTGGCCTGGTCTTCAAGAGCCATGGTTCGGCCGATGTGCTCGGTTTTGGCAATGCCCTGAACCGCGCGTATGATGCAGCCCGAAACAACTTGTTGGACCGGGTTCAGGTTCGCATGGCGCACGCTGCCCCGTTGCTGGCAGCTGTTGAAAACGGCGCTTGATCTGGACACCGAGCCAAAGCGCTCACGATGAAACCCTATTCACGAATTACCGGGACCGGTAGTTACCTGCCCCCACGGCGCCTCACCAATGACGATCTGGTTCAGTTGCTGGGTGCCAAGGGCATCGCAACTTCGGATGACTGGATTGTTGAGCGTACCGGCATACGGGCCCGGCATTTTGCCGACGATGGCATTCTTAGCAGTGATTTGGCGCTGCCCGCTGCGCAACAAGCTCTGGCAGCGGCAGGTCGCACGGCACAGGATCTGGATCTGATCATCGTCGCTACGTCGACACCTGACATGGTGTTTCCCTCTACTGCATGCATTTTGCAAGCGAAACTGGGTGCTCACGGGGGTGCTGCTTTTGATGTGCAGGCCGTCTGCAGTGGTTTTGTGTATGCCTTGGCGGTGGCCGATGCCATGATCAAGGCGGGTTCGGCGAAATGTGCCCTAGTTGTGGGGGCTGAGGTGTTTTCCCGTTTGCTGGATTTCAACGACCGCACCACCTGCGTTTTGTTTGGTGACGGTGCAGGCGCCGTGGTGTTGGAGGCGTCCGATACGCCGGGTATCTTGGCCAGCACCCTGCATGCCGATGGAAAACATGTTGGTATCCTTTGTGTGCCGGGTCATGTTTCCGGCGGGGCCGTGTTGGGCGATCCCTTGCTTAAGATGGATGGCCAGGCGGTGTTCAAGTTGGCGGTTGGTGTTTTGGAGAACGCTGCACGCACCACGTTGGCCAAAGCGGGCCTGACTGACACCGACATCGATTGGTTGATTCCGCACCAGGCCAATATCCGCATCATGCAGAGCACCGCGCGCAAGCTCAAGATGCCCATGGACAAGGTGGTCGTGACCGTGGATCAGCATGGCAACACGTCGGCCGCGTCGATCCCGCTGGCCCTGGATGCCGGTGTACGGTCCGGGCGAGTCCTGCCAGGGCAAACTGTCTTGCTTGAAGGCGTGGGCGGTGGGTTTACCTGGGGTGCGGTGCTACTGAAATTGTAGCGATAACGTGATACTTTACGGGGGTTAATGCCTCATTTCAGGGCTAATCGTATGAAGCAGTTTGCATTTGTTTTTCCAGGCCAGGGCTCGCAGGCCGTGGGCATGCTGGACGCGTGGGGTGATCATCCCGTGGTGGCGCAGGTTTTGCAGGAAGCGTCCGACGCCTTGCACGAGGACGTTGCCACATTGATTCACGAGGGCCCCAAGGAGGCGCTTGCGTTGACCACCAACACCCAGCCCGTCATGTTGGTTGCTGGTGTAGCGGCCTACCGGGTCTGGATGTCCGAAGTGGGGATTGCTCCGACTGCCGTGGCGGGGCATTCGCTCGGGGAATACACTGCCTTGGTGGCGGCGCAGTCGCTGACCCTGGGGCAAGCCGCACCGCTGGTGCGACTGCGCGCCCAGGCCATGCAGGAGGCAGTGCCCGTTGGCACCGGTGCGATGGCCGCCATCCTGGGGCTGGAGGCGTCCAAAGTCAGCGCCGGGTGTCTGGAAGTGACGCAGTCCTTTGCCACTGATAGTGGCGAGACTGTGGAGGCGGTGAATTTCAATGACCCCGCCCAGACCGTGATCGCAGGGACCAAGGCCGCTGTGGAAAAAGCCTGTGTGACATTGAAGGAGCAAGGTGCCAAACGGGCCTTGCCCTTGCCAGTCTCGGCGCCGTTTCACTCGCGCCTGATGCAACCGGCCGCCGAAACATTGCGCGAACGCCTGGCCCAGATCGAGCTCAAATCTCCGGCGATTGCCTTGATCAACAATATCGATGTTGCCGTCGAAACCGACCCGCTGCGCATCAAGGACGCATTGTTCCGCCAGGCGTTCGGTCCCGTGCGGTGGGTTGAGTGTGTGCAGGCCATCAAGGCGCGCGGACTGCATACACTCGTGGAATGTGGTCCGGGAAAAGTGCTGTCCGGTATGGTCAAACGTATTGATGCAGAGCTGAGCGGCCTGGCAATGTACGACCCTGCCAGCTTCCAAGAAGTGAAAGGCGTTTTGGCATGAGCGAAATGAAGTTTGAAGGCCAGGTCGCCCTTGTCACCGGAGCCTCGCGCGGTATTGGCGCCGCCATTGCGTTGGAATTGGCGCGCAAGGGTGTGAAAGTGGTGGGCACCGCCACCACCGACGCCGGGGCCACCAAGATCACTGAGGCGCTGGCGGCTTTTTCAGGTTGTTGCGGACGCGTGCTGGACGTCACGCACAGTGGCGCAGGTGAAGCATTGGTGGATACCGTGGCCAAGGAAATGGGGGCCCTGCACATTCTGGTCAACAACGCAGGCATCACGCGCGACAACCTCGCCATGCGCATGAAAGATGAGGAATGGGAGGCCGTCATAGAGGCTAACCTCAAAGGTGTCTTTCGCATGAGCCGCGCGGTGATGCGCACCATGATGAAGCAACGCTACGGCCGCATTATCAGTATCACGTCGGTCGTTGGCGCGTCCGGCAATCCGGGTCAGGCCAACTACGCGGCTGCAAAAGCGGGCGTGGCAGGGATGACACGTGCGCTGGCTCGGGAACTCGGTTCGCGTGCCATTACCGTCAATTGCATTGCGCCCGGGTTCATCGAGACTGACATGACTGCCAGCTTGCCCGATGCCCAGCAGCAGGCCTTGCTGACCCAGATTCCGCTGGGACACCTGGGCAAGCCGGCAGACATCGCCCATGCCGTGGCCTACCTAGCTTCCCCACAGGCAGGATATGTCACAGGCCAGGAACTGCATGTGAACGGCGGCATGTACATGTAGCCATGAAACGGTAATCTGGCATTCATAGAATCGACCGATGTGTCCGTTCGGTAGCCCGGCTAGAGGTGCACCTCTAAGCGCGGGTAAAATTACGGATTCTTTTTCAACCCTTAGAGGGAAGCCATGAGCGATATCGAAGCCCGCGTCAAGAAAATCATTGCCGAGCAACTCGGTGTAGAAGAGTCCCAAGTCACCAACGAAAAAGCCTTTGTTGCTGATCTGGGTGCCGACTCTCTCGACACTGTGGAACTGGTGATGGCTTTGGAAGACGAGTTTGGAATTGAAATTCCGGACGAAGATGCGGAAAAAATTACAACCGTGCAAAACGCCATCGATTACGCCAACGCCCACAAGAAGGCCTGAGCCCGCGTTAGGGGCGGGTCGTGCCGCCTAACTGAAAGGCCCGCAGACAATCCTGCCGGGCCGCACCAAACACAGAGGGCCGTTGTTGGAACGGCTTTTTTTTGATCTCAGCGGAATACTTTGCCATGTCCCGTCGTCGTGTTGTCGTCACTGGTTTGGGCTGCATCAGCCCGGTTGGAAACACCGTTGCCGAGGCCTGGGCCAACTTGTTGGCGGGGCGCTCCGGCATCAGCGCCATTACGCGCTTTGACGTCTCCGGGTTTGCCTGCCAGATTGCGGGCGAAGTACGCAACTTCGACTTGGAACCCTACATCACTGCCAAGGAAGCGCGCGCGATGGATACCTTTATCCATTACGGCATTGCCGCTGCGGCACAGGCGATCGCCGATGCCGGTCTGCCCACGGGTGACGGGCTGAGTGAGGAAGCTGCGACGCGCATTGGCTGCGTCATTGGCTCGGGAATCGGCGGCTTGCCCCTGATTGAGGGCACCCATGCTGAGTTTTTGAACCGGGGTGCACGCCGTATTTCCCCCTTTTTTGTTCCTGCAACCATTATCAACATGACAGCAGGTCATGTGTCGATGCGCTACGGGTTCAAAGGCCCTAACATTGCTATCGTCACAGCCTGCACTACGGGCCTGCACTGTATTGGTGATGCGGGACGCATGATTGAGTATGGCGACGCCGATGTGATGATCGCCGGGGGTTCCGAGGCTACCG
>JAYRUL010000043.1:0-20922 GCA_041919095.1 Rhodoferax sp.
CGTGGGCTTCGTTTCTTGGCACCCAACGCTATTTTGAACATCCATGGACCTGGCGTTACTTGGACAACATGGTGTTGTCGGTGGTTTATGGATTGCCCGGCGTGTTTCCCGCCAACGCTTTGCCTGGGATTGTGAATGGCTCTTTGTGGAGCTTGCCGGTGGAATTCATTTGTTACCTGGTGCTGGCTGCGGCTGGTTGGAGTCTGCTGCGCACGCGCGCACCTACCGGCGTGGCGCTGGCTTGCATGTGGTGGTTGGCGGTGGCGGTAGCGTCATTCGGTACGCGTATCTGGGGGCCCGCCTATGCCACGCATTGTGAAATGGTGGCATTCTTTGCCGCAGGGGTTTTATACGGGCAACTGCGGCACACACCGTTCGATCGCTGGCAGTGGGTCATGGTCGTGGTGGGATTGGTGGCGTTTGCCGGATTGGGCGGGCGTGGTCCCGAGCGTACCGGCATGCTGCTCACGGCGTTGGCCCTGGTGCATGGTGCATCAGTCTGGGTGGGTGGGGCTGGACTGGGTGCTCGGCTGGGGGATCTATCCTACGGCGTGTATATCTACGCCTTTCCGGTTCAGCAGGCGCTGGCACACGGAGGGCAGGGGAAAAACTGGTCTTTCCCGAGCATGCTAGGGCTTGCATCGGGTTTGACGCTGTTGCTGGCCTACCTTTCGTGGCATGGGATCGAGAAGCAGGCGCTGTCCTTCAAACCCCGCACAGGAGCGACTTGATGGAGCGAATCGCCATTGTGGTTTTGAACTGGAACGGGTGGCAGGACACGTTGCGTTGTGTGGCTTTGTTGCGCACCCTGCAGGGTGAGGCAGCCCAGATTCTGGTGATTGACAATGGATCGACCGACGAGTCGGTGCCCAAGCTGCGCCAGCACCTGCCCGATCTCGTTCTGCTGGAGACGGGTGCGAATTTGGGGTTTGGCGGGGGCTGCAACGTGGGCATTCGCCATGCGTTGCAGGCTGGCGTTGAATACATCTGGCTGATCAACAACGATGCCGATGTCGCACCCGATACGCTTTCGGCCTTGGTGGGTATGGCAGATGCAGACCCGCAGTTGGGGGCAGTCGGGTCGGTCATTTATGAAGGCGACAGCACAAACCAGGTGCAGGTCTGGGGTGGAGGGCGTGTCAACCTGTGGCTGGGCACTTCCCGCCATCGCCGTAGGCCCGGGCCGGTTGATTTCGTATCGGGTGCTTCGGTCTTGTTGCGCGCACGTGCCCTGAACGAAGTAGGACTGTTTGATGCGGATCGTTTCTTCATGTACTGGGAGGACACCGACTTGGGTTTTCGCCTGCGTCGCGCCGGGTGGGCCTTGGGGGTGGCAGCGCAGTCCAGGGTTTGGCATCGGGAGTCGTCCTCCCTGGGGCAGGGTAGTGTGCCGTGGGATCGTTACTCGGTGCAATCGGCGGTGCGGTTTTTGCGCAAACATGCGCCCGTTCCCGCCTGTTCTGTCGCACTGATGTTGGTACGCATGCTGATCAAGCGGTTCCTGCTTGGCCGTTGGGACCGTGTGGCTGCAGTGTGGCAGGCGTGGCGCAGCGCATGAACTCCGTTGCACCTGTGTCCGTGGTGGTGCCTTGTTTCCGGTGCAAGGACACCATCGACCGCGCGGTCGCGTCCGTAGTTGTGCAGACACATCGCCCGGCCGAACTGATACTCGTGGATGACGCCAGTGGGGATGGAACCTTGGACGCTCTGTACGCCCTGCAGCGGCGCTTGGGTGACTGGGTACACGTGCGTGCCCTACAAGTCAATGTTGGCGCTGCACAGGCGCGCAATGTGGGCTGGGATGGCGCCTCCCAGAAGTTGGTGGCGTTTCTGGACGCTGATGATGCTTGGCACCCGCGCAAAATCGAATTGCAGGTGGCCTATATGCAGGACCACCCGGCCATTGCGCTCTGCGGGCATTTGCACCGTGTGCAGGAAGCGCCTGTTGAAACTGCTGCGCAATGGGACTTGCCTTTGCAAGTGCAGGCCCAACCCGTGCGGTGGCGTGACCTGCTGTTGCGACACCAGTTTGTCACGCCTTCGGTCATGCTTCGACGCGACCTGCCGCTGCGGTTTGCAGCAGAGCTGCGGTACATGGAGGACTACCGACTTTGGCTGGAAGTGGCGAGCGTTCCTTTGCCGATGGCGAAACTTCAGGTCGAACTGGCTGCCATCTACAAGCCGCCTTACGGTGCATCAGGCCTTAGCGGAGATATGTGGGCCATGGAATTGGCAGAACTTGCGGTGCTGTCGCACTTTCGTGCAACTGGTCACTTGTCGTGGCCAAGCTGGTTGGGACTGGCGGCTTATTCGGTTCTCAAGTACTTGCGTCGACTGCTCATCGTCCAATGGCGCAAGAACCGGGCTCCTGTTGGTTGAAGAATCAGGCACTGGCGGGACGATCGCCCGCGTATGCGACCCAGGTGCTGGAACCATCGGAATTGAATCGTTCGATGTGTCCGCCACCGGCGACGATATGGCCATAGGCATCTTTGCTGAAACCGTCGGTACCCTTGTATAGGGCGAAGTCCATGGTGCCATACGCTTTGTTGGTATCTTCGGATTTTGTGATGCCGATGCCGATCATCATGTTGTTGACCGCAGAAACACTTAGTCCCAGCTCCGCGGATTTCTTGAAGATCTCGGACCGGCTCGGATTGGTCGCGAAAAAGCTGGAAATCTCATCCTTGGTGATAGCGCGACCCAGTTTGGGTGCGTAATAAGACGTCCATCCCCCGTGCTTGCCGCCACCAATGTCCTGGCCCAGGCGATTGGCCGAGTCGACAAACAGGGTTTCCAAAACGGGTGCGGAAACCGTCTGGATGTCCATGCCACCACCAATGACACGAAACTGCACGAACTGCGCAGCATTCAGACCCAGTGCCTTGGCCTTCGCAGTGACTTGGTCTTCAGTCGGGCGGGAGGCAAAGAAAGCCTTAATGTCGGCGGCCGCCGGCATGGCCTTTTCGTTAGCGCTTGCCGCAACGGTTGCCTTTGTGGCTTGGGTGATAACACGTCCTTGGTTGTCGGTCTTGAACGAACTGGCATGGTCGCTCAGAAAGGACTCGACTGCCTGGACGCGGGCGCTGTGGTCGGCTCCACCATAGGCTGCCTGATCCAGAAACTCCGTCACCTGCTCTTTGGTCAAGCCCAGGGAGGCTGCCTTCTGTGCAATTGTGGTGGCATCCGGTGCTTGGGCAAAGAATTGGCGAACATCACTTGACGTCACGCCGATACTGGAGGCCAGGCTCTCTAGCGTCGCGGAGAAAGTGGTCGTCGCGGTTGTCGAAGTCGTTTTTGTGGCACTCGATGTCGACGCCAGGTGGTTGGTGAGCGTGGTGTGAATTGAGTGGATGGACATGATGCACCTCAAGTTTTTTGGTCACTGCATCGCGCCTGCAGCGGGCCCGTAGCGATTGTGGAAAAACTTGATGCGCGAAAATGTAGAAACAAAGGCCATTAGACCTTGTATTTACTTCTCTTCGATCGTCCAAGTTGTGCAGTTTAGTAATTCGATTCCGCATGGATTGCTTGCCAGTGGACATGAAGTGCCGAGGCTATTCCCATGAATGAAAACCTAGGCCCTCGGGTCGCGATCTGCCTGGCTGCGTACAACGGAACGCCGTTTCTACGCGAACAACTGGATTCCATCTTGGCGCAAAGACGGGTCGAAGTGACGGTATTTGTGAGTGTGGATCGCTCGACCGATGGAACCGAACAATGGGTTTCCGAATATGGCGTGTCCCATCCCGAATTGGTTCTGCTGCCCACGGGACAGCGATTTGGAGGTGCGGCACAGAACTTCTTTCGTATTCTGTGTGACATTGATTTTCAGTCCTTCGAATATGTTGCGTTTGCGGATCAAGATGACATTTGGTTGCCGGGAAAACTGGCGCGTGCGATCGAGTGTCTGAAGGAGCAGAGTGCACAGGGTTATTCAAGCGATATCATTGCCTTTTGGGCTGCAGGTCAAACCCGCTATATTCGGAAATCCTACCCACAAAGAACGTGGGACTACTATTTTGAGTCTGCTGGTCCGGGCTGTACGTTTGTGATGCAAAAGTTATTGTTCACCGAGCTGCAGCAGTTTCTCCGAAATAATCACCAGCGGTTGGGTACGGTCGGTTTGCATGACTGGCTGACCTATGCATTTGCGCGCGCGCGCGGGCATCGGTGGTATATCGATAATCAGGCACATATGATGTATCGCCAACATGCTACCAACCAAGTCGGCGTCAACGCGGGTTGGGCTGCGTTTCTATGGCGGGTTCGGCAAGTCCTGAACGGATGGGGTTTGAACCAGGCAAGGGGTATTGCTTTGTTGGTTGCAACGCCGAGCGACCCGTTTGTCGCGAAGTGGATCGGTGGCGGGCGACGCGCCATGTGGAATTTGCTGCGCCACAGCTGGAGCTGTCGGCGTAGACCCTTGGATCGGCTCTGGTTTGCAGCATCATGCGCTGCCTTATGGGTGATGGGATGGAAATGATGGTGCCAATTCGGTTGGCCGTTACCGGCGCCAATGGATTTGTTGGTCAAGCCTTGTGTGCCGAGGCGGTTGCTCGAGGTCTTGCCGTACGCGGATTAACGCGATGCTTTTGTCCTTTGCCAGCCGGTGTCGAGAATGTGGCGATCGGGCAGGTTGACGGTGCGACCACCTGGCAAGCGGCATTGGAAGGCTGTGACGTCGTGATTCACTTGGCTGCGCGGGTTCACATCATGCGGGACAAAGCCCAGGATCCGCTGACTGAGTTTCGGCGAGTCAATACGCAAGGGACGATTCGATTGGCGCAGGAGTGCGTCAAAGCCGGCGTTCGTCGAATGGTAAACGTCAGTTCGATCGGTGTGAATGGCCCCAGTACTTTGGGCGAATCGAAGTTTTCTGACGCTGACCTTCCCGATCCACACAACCCCTACTCACTCTCTAAGTGGGAAGCCGAACAGGCCTTGCGGAGTATGCATGAGCAAGGAGTGATTGAGGTCGTCACGGTACGGCCTCCACTCATCTACGGTCCGGGTGTGCGTGGAAATTTCTTGCGGCTATTGAGTGCGGTCAACCGCGGGATTCCACTACCTTTGGGAATGACCCGCAATTTCAGAGATTTGCTTTTCGTTGGGAACCTGGTGGATTTTTTACTGCTATGCGCCCAGCATCCCGCTGCCAACGGCAACACTTATTTGGTTAGCGACGGTACACCGGTGTCGACCCATACGCTTTTGCGCGGGCTGGCGCGTGCACTGAACGTTCCCCCGCGTGTTTTTCCTTTTCCGCCATTTTTGCTGCAATGGTTGGGCAATATGACAGGATATAACGCGGAGTTTGAGCGGCTGCTGAGTTCTTTGCGCGTGGACAGCAGCAAGGTTTTCAGCGAATTGGATTGGCAACCTCCGTTCACGCTGCGGCAAGGTTTGCAATCCACTGCCGATTGGTACAAAGCTGCACTGGAGTCATCGCGGAAATCTGTATGAAACGCTTGATTGACATTGTTTTGGCGGGGACAGCCAGCCTCATTCTCCTGATGCCGCTACTGATCGTTGCTCTGGCGGTCAAACTCACGTCAACTGGTCCGGCGTTGTACTGGTCGGAACGCGTGGGGCGCAATAACAAAATTTTCCGCATGCCGAAATTTCGAAGCATGCGAGTCGGGACACCGGCCGTTGCTACGCATCTATTGGCTGATCCGAATAGTTATCTGACCCCCATCGGTAGTTTTTTGCGTAAATCAAGTCTAGATGAATTGCCACAGCTGTGGAGTATCTGGGCGGGCGAAATGAGCTTTGTTGGACCTCGACCAGCCTTGTTCAATCAAAACGATTTGATTGACCTGCGCACTGAATTGGGGGTGCACACTTTAGTTCCGGGTTTGACGGGATGGGCACAGATAAATGGCCGTGACGAATTGCCCATACCCGAAAAGGTTGCGTTGGATGTGGAGTATTTACAGCGCCAATCTGTTTGGTTTGACATGAAAATACTGTTCTTGACGTTCTGGAAGGTTATCATGCGTTCCGGGATAACCCATTAATCTTTTCCAAGGAGTATTTGCGTGAATAATCTGGTTGATATACAGGCACAGATTCAGAAGCTGCAAAAACAAGCTGCGGATATCCGCGCGAAAGAATTCGACAAGACAGTGCAAGAAATTCGCGAAAAGATGGTTGCTTTTGGCATTACGGTTAAGGATTTGCAGGCAGTCGCTACCACCAGGAAGAGTCGAATCAAGGTCGCTGCCGCCAAAAAGGTCGGAACCGGCCGTAGCAAGCGAGCAGGGATCGCTGTGGCCGCCAAGTACAAGGGCCCCAATGGCGAGTCTTGGACGGGGCGCGGTCTGACGCCTCGCTGGATGGCCGATCTGTTGGCGCAAGGGCGCACGAAAGAAGAGTTCCTCATCCAAGTTTGACTGGTTCCGGTTTGATTGCATTCGATGCAGAGTAAGGTTCTAGGCTGGTCTCGGTCCGTCAAGCGGTTGGTTGTTTTGGGGCTGGATGTTGTGCTCGCCCTGCTGGCAACTTGGTTGGCGTTTTCATTGCGACTCGATACTTTGCATTGGCCGACTGGCCTGCAGTGGTGGATCTATGCATTGACCCCGGTTTTGTTTGTTCCGTTCTACATCCGGTTGGGGTTGTATCGGGCCATCTTTCGCTACACCGGTCAAGCTGCGTTGGTGGCTACTGCGAAGGCAACTGCGTTGTATGCGCTTCTGTTTTCGGTTTTGCTGTGGGCGATGCAGCGAGCACTTTTGGCGGACTGGTTTTTTGGGATGCAGTGGGTTGACGTGCCCCGCAGTCTGGGGGTCATGCAGCCGCTGATCTTTTTCTTTTTGGTTGCTAGTAGCCGCGCATTTGCCCGAATGTGGCTTTCCAGTTCGGGTGGAGCGGGCGTTCAGCAGGCAGGGAGTTTTCTGATCTGGGGTGCGGGCATGGCTGGAGCGCAGACCGCATCTGCCATGGGTATTTCCCCGCATTTCGATTTGGTTGGGTTTGTTGACGACGATCCAGCCAAGGTGGGTCATAGTGTCAATGGCCTCCATGTGTACGCCGCTTCCCAAGTAGGGGACCTGGTCCGCCAACAAGCGGTTACGGATATCTTGTTGGCCTTGCCCACTGCTTCGCGCGTCCGGCGCAAGGAGATTATTGAGAGCTTGCGAGACCTTCCGGTGCACGTTCGCACTCTGCCCGATTGGTCCGATTTGGCGAGCGGGCGCGTCACGGTGCAAGACTTTCGCGAACTGGACATCGAAGATCTCTTAGGGCGCGACCCGGTAGCGCCTGACCAAGACCTGTTGGCGCGCGATCTTGCCGATAAAGTGGTGTTGGTTACCGGTGCAGGTGGCAGTATTGGAAGTGAGTTGTGTCGGCAGATCATGCGACAGCAGCCGCGTCAGTTGCTGTTGTTGGACCACAGTGAGTTCAACCTGTACACGATCCACCAGGAGTTGGTCGCGTTGACCCCGGCCCATCCGGTTGCTTTGGTGCCCCTGCTAGGAAGCGTCGTACAACCGGAGCGTTTGACCGAGATATGCCTTCAGTTCCACCCGCATACGGTGTATCACGCTGCGGCTTACAAGCATGTGCCGTTGGTGGAATCAAATCCGGCACAGGGAATTTTGAACAATGTATTCGGTACGCTCAACATGGCGCGGGTTGCTATCCAATGCGGTATTGCCCGGTTTGTTTTGGTGTCAACCGATAAAGCGGTTCGGCCAACTAACATCATGGGCGCGAGCAAGCGCATGGCGGAACTGGTGCTGCAGGCGCTGGCGCAGGAGCGGGGCGAGACAACCAGCTTTTGTATGGTTCGATTTGGCAATGTGCTGGGCTCCAGCGGTTCCGTCGTTCCCTTGTTTCGACGTCAGCTTGCCCAAGGTGGGCCACTAACCGTCACACACCCCGATGTCACCCGTTACTTCATGACCATTCCAGAAGCCGCGCAGCTGGTACTCCAGGCAGGCGCGATGGCGCGGGGTGGTGAGGTGTTTGTCTTGGATATGGGAGATCCGGTACGAATCATGGATTTGGCTCGGCGCATGGTGTCGCTGTCCGGATACTCGGTGCGAGACGATAGCAACCCCGAAGGCGACATAGCGATTGACATAACCGGGTTGCGCCCCGGTGAGAAACTGTTTGAAGAATTGCTCATCGGCGATAACCCGACGCCGACCAGCCACCCTCGGATCATGAAAGCACACGAAGAAATGCTGGCTTGGCCACTGCTCGAACAGCAGCTGGCTATCCTGAAGGAAGGGGCCTGTTCCAATGACTTGGTCGCCATGAAGAAGGTGTTGCGCAACTGCGTGCACGGGTACAGCGATGAGATCGCTGCGGAGCGCCTATAGGCGCGAGACCTCGCCGTCGTCCCCGCTTTTGTCAATCCGGATTTGTCGATGGGCGCAGCCCGAGTGCAACGCTGTACAACGCATTGCGCGGCTCGCCGGTCAACTCAGCTGCAACTGCCACCGCTGTCTTAAGGGGAAGGTGGTCCATGAGCACGCGCAACGTCTGCTCGCCTGCACTACGCACCACTGGTTTGGGTGCGGGATGCAGCACCAAGGCGAATTCGCCACGCAAGCGGTTGGGGTCGGCGCTCAACCAAGACGCCAGATTCTTGGCCGGCTGTGTTGCAATTTCCTCGAACTGTTTAGTCAACTCACGCCCGACTGTGACGGAGCGGTCTTGCAGCACATACAGCGCCTGAGCCAATGCCAGCATGCGGTGGGGTGCTTCAAGTACTACCACGGGGCGCGTCTCGTGAGCGATTGCCTGGATTTCCCGATCTCGTTCGGTCGCTTTGCTGGACAAGAATCCTTTGAATACAAATCCGCCTTCAGACCCCGCAGGATTTGCGTAGCCAGCTATAGAAAGTATAGCGACTGGGGAGCTGGCGCCCGGCAACGGAACGACCCGCAACCCGGCGGCATGCGCAGCAGCAACCAAACGCGTGCCGGGATCACTCACGCCCGGCGTGCCAGCGTCGCTGACATAGGCAACGCGTTGCCCGCTGTGCAAGCGTTGCACGACTAGGGCAGCGGCGGAGGTTTCGTTGTGTTCATGTACGGCGAGCAACCGAGAACTGGGGGCTTCAATGCCATAGGCGCGCAAGAGTGATTGCGTATGGCGCGTGTCCTCGCACGCCACGGTATCCACGAGCTGCAACACATGCAAGGCGCGCAGACTGATATCAGCAAGGTTCCCGATCGGAGTGGCCACAATGTACAGCGCACCTTGCGGATAATGTTGGCCAGCCGCAGCCGCTTGGGCTGCAGCAAGTGCCAAAGAAAAATGAGCGCTCACGTGGGAACCTTTCCTGTCAAACGGACCCGTATGCAAACGGCCTCGTCTACGACCAAAACAATCGGGGACGCGGCCGAGGATCAGGCCCTGCATTTTCTGGTTGCGCAAGGTATGCGCTTGCTGCAACGCAATTATCGAACGCCGGGACGCGGCGGCGGCGAGATTGATTTGGTTATGCGCGACTCGGATGGAACCCTTGTCTTCGTAGAGGTACGTAAACGCACTAGCGCGGCATACGGCGGTGGGGCGGCAAGCATCGGCTTGACCAAACAAAGGCGCATTGTGTTTGCGGCGCGCCATTACCTGATGCGGTTGGGCAGCCCACCTCCGTGCCGTTTTGATGTGTTGGTGGTCGACGCAGACCAAATGCAGTGGCTCAAAGCGGCCTTTGATGCGGCATGACGACGCTGTGGAATTGTGCAGATTGGTTGAAATCAGGCTAGTGTCCGAGGGTTTACGTGCGCACGGTATCATCGCCCACCATGCTGGAACAACGAATCGAACAACATTTCATCGATAGCGCGGACCTGAAATACCAGGCGGCACAAGTGCTATCCAAGCCCATTGCTGCTGCTGTGCAAGCCATACTGGCATGTGTGACCAATGGCGGAAAGGTGCTGGCGTGTGGCAACGGTGGCTCCGCAGCGGATGCCCAGCACTTTGCCGCAGAGTTTGTCGGGCGTTTTGAGCGGGAAAGGCCCGAACTCGGTGCCATTGCTCTCACGACCGATACTTCCATCCTCACGGCGATTGCCAATGACTACGATTTCAACAGTATCTTCTCGCGCCAGGTACGAGCATTGGGGGTACCTGGTGACGTCTTGCTAGCCATTTCAACCAGCGGTAATTCGGCTAATGTTCTGGCAGCGGTGGAGGCGGCTCATGAACGGGAAATGGTGGTCGTGGGGCTGAGTGGGCGTGGCGGTGGCAAGATGACGCAGGCACTGCGGGATACCGACGTACATATTTGCGTTCCGCACGAACGTACCGCGCGCATTCAGGAGGTGCATATTCTGTCTTTGCATTGCATTTGTGACGCGGTCGATACCCATTTACTGGGAGACCAGGAGCCAAACCCATGAAGATTTCCTTGCAGCGAACTTTAGGTACGCTTTTATTTGCTGGTGTGGTTACCACTGGACTGACGGGGTGTTTCCCGTTGGCTGTTGGTGGTGCTGTCGTAACCGGAATGGTGGCAACCGATCGCCGTACCACTGGGGCGGTCGTCGAAGACGAAGGCATCGAACTGCGTG
The DNA here is from genome assembly GCA_041919095.1 of Rhodoferax sp. GTDB lineage: Bacteria > Pseudomonadota > Gammaproteobacteria > Burkholderiales > Burkholderiaceae_C > Allorhodoferax. The sequence goes on from JAYRUL010000043.1 coordinate 10,542, forward strand.
CAGGCAATCGAATCAGAGAAGTGCTGGGCGAACGCGGTCATGTCAACGTTACCAGCTACAACCGCCAGGTTCTGCTGACTGGGGAAGTTCCCAGTGCACAAGACCGCTCCCAGGTGGAACAGATTCTGGCAGGCGTGGACAACGTGCGCCATATCATTAACGAGTTGGCGGTGTTGGGCAATTCGACTTTGAACCAACGCTCTTCCGATGCACTGGTTTCTGGGCGCGTGAAAGCCTCGTTGGTGGATGCGCAGGATCTGTCCGCCAATGCTTTCAAAATTGTGACCGAACGCGGAACCGTTTACGTGATGGGGCGCGTGACGCCAAGGGAGGCAAAACGCGCTACCGAAGTCATATCAGGTGTCTCCGGCGTGCAAAAAGTGGTGCGTATTCTGGAAACGATTACCGAAGAAGAGCTCGCTCGCATGGTGACACCACCCGCCAAAACCTCGGATGACAAGCGTGGTGAGCGCTCTAAGGGTGACTGACACCCACTGACATTTCAGCGCAGGCGTTTGACCAAGCTGCTGGTATCCCAGCGGTTTCCTCCCATTTTTTGTAAGTCAGCGTAGAACTGATCCACCAGCGCGGTCACAGGCACCTGTGCGCCGTTGCGCCTGGCTTCCTCAAGAACCAGCCCCAAGTCTTTGCGCATCCAGTCCACGGCAAAACCAAAATCAAACTGGTCGGCCACCATGGTCTTGCCCCGATTGTCCATTTGCCAGCTCTGTGCGGCCCCCTTGCCGATGACGTCTAGCACTTTCACCATGTTCAACCCCGCAGCTTGGCCAAACGCAATTGCTTCGGACAAACCCTGGAGGAGGCTTGCAATACAGATTTGGTTGACCATTTTTGCTAGCTGACCAGCGCCTTGGCCACCGAGGTGTGTGATTGCGCGCGCATATGCCATCGAAACTGGTACAAATCGCGCAAAGGCATCGGGATCGCCCCCGCACATCACAGTCAGTAGTCCATTTTGAGCACCAGCTTGACCACCTGAAACAGGGGCATCTACGAACGACAAACCTTCTTGTTGAGCGAGTTCGCCTAATTCGCGCGCGACCGTCGCTGAAGCCGTGGTGTGATCTACAAAAATTGCACCGGCTTTCATGCCAGCAAAGGCACCATCTGGACCTAGCGTGACGCTGCGAAGATCGTCGTCATTGCCAACGCAGCAGAAAATGTATTCAGCTTCTTGAACTGCCCGCCTCGGTGTTGTGGCATGGGTTCCATGGGCGACGCCAGGTCCCGAAAACTCTGTGTACCATGCGATGGACTTCGACTCGGTACGGTTGTAGACCGTTACCGCATGCCCTGCACGGGCAAGGTGCCCAGCCATGGGATAGCCCATCACGCCCAAGCCCAAGAAAGCAACGCGTGCAGGAGGGCAGTTCCCGTAATCCTTGGATTGAATGGAAGAATCGGTTGTCATCGGGGAAAGTGTTGAAATCAGTTGACAGGGGCTAAGCCTGCGTTGGCCAAGCCACCGGTGTCAGTCAGATCGGTCTTGCTGCGTTGGCTATTGAGCTTAATTTGTAGTCGCAAATCGTTCATGGAGTCGGCGTTACGCAAAGCATCTTCGTAAGTGATTGCGTTCTTTTCATAGAGATCAAACAGGGCTTGATCGAACGTTTGCATGCCACCTTGCCGACTCTTCTTCATGATCTCCTTGATACCCGACACTTCTCCCTTGAAGATCAAATCGGATATCAGGGGCGAGTTGAGCATAACTTCGACTGCGGCCACACGACCCTTGCCGTCTTGCTTCGGAATCAGGCGCTGCGAGATCATCCCGCGCAAGTTCAGCGACAAGTCCATCAGCAACTGAGCGCGGCGCTCTTCAGGGAAAAAGTTGATGATGCGGTCCAGTGCCTGGTTGGCGCTGTTGGCGTGCAACGTGGCTAGGCACAAGTGGCCAGTCTCAGCAAACGCCACCGCGTGCTCCATGGTTTCGCGGTCCCGTATCTCGCCCATCAAGATGACATCGGGTGCCTGGCGCAGTGTATTTTTCAACGCAGCTTCCCAGCTGTCGGTATCTAGACCAACTTCGCGCTGGGTGACTACACAGTTTTTGTGGGCGTGCACAAATTCAACCGGGTCTTCGATCGTAATAATGTGGCCGTAGGAGCTCTCGTTGCGCCAGTCCACCATGGCGGCCAAGGTGGTTGACTTGCCTGAACCCGTTGCACCAACCAAGATGCACAGCCCCCGCTTGGTCATGGCGACTTCTTTCAGGATCTGGGGCACGCCGAGTCCATCGACCGTAGGCAAGGTCGTAGGTATGACACGCGCCACCATGCCGACCTTCCCTTGCTGAATGAACGCGTTGACACGAAAACGACCGATGCCCGGTGGCGAGATCGCAAAGTTGCATTCCTTGGTACGCTCAAATTCGGCCACTTGCTTGTCGCTCATGACCGAGCGCGCCAGAGAGAGCGTATGGGTTGCATTGAGAGGCTGTGGCGAAACCTTGGTTACTTTTCCATCGACCTTGATAGCCGGTGGAAAATCGGCCGTGATGAAAAGATCACTGCCATTGCGACCAATCATGAGCTTGAGTAGGTCGTTGATGAACTTAGTGGCTTGGTCGCGCTCCATGAGAGCACCTCCTTTTCAAACGCAGTGGACTGGTGAAATCAGCCGGGGAAGTTTTCCGGAATTTTTGCCTTGCCGCGAGCTTCCGCCGCGCTGATGACATTGCGACGAACCAGGTCGGTCAAATTTTGATCCAAGGTTTGCATGCCCACGCTATTGCCCGTCTGAATGGCCGAGTACATCTGAGCAACTTTTGCTTCACGGATCAAATTGCGGATGGCACTGGTACCCAACATAATCTCGTGCGCGGCCACACGACCTTGGCCATCTTTAGTTTTGCACAGTGTTTGTGAAATGACCGCCTGGAGCGATTCGGAGAGCATCGCCCGAACCATTTCTTTCTCTTCTGCCGGAAACACGTCAATGATGCGGTCAATGGTTTTGGCAGCACTGGATGTATGCAATGTGCCAAAAACCAAGTGGCCGGTCTCGGCAGCTGTCATAGCCAGGCGGATGGTTTCCAGATCGCGCATTTCGCCCACCAAGATTGCGTCAGGGTCTTCCCGCAGCGCAGACTTAAGGGCCGCAGCGAACGACAGCGTGTGTGGTCCGACTTCACGCTGGTTGACCAGACACTTCTTAGATTCGTGCACAAACTCGATGGGATCCTCGACCGTCAGGATGTGCCCAAATTCGGTTTCATTAAGGAAGTTCACCATGGCTGCCAGTGTGGTGGACTTACCAGAGCCGGTTGGCCCAGTTACTAGCACCAATCCACGCGGCTTGAGCGCAAGGTCACCAAATATTCGGGGCGCGTTGAGTTGCTCTAGGGTGAGAATCTTGCTAGGAATGGTCCGGAAGACTGCACCGGCCCCACGGTTGTGGTTGAACGCATTCACGCGAAAGCGCGCAAGACCGTCTATTTCAAAGGAAAAGTCGATCTCCAGAAATTCTTCGTAATGCTTGCGCTGGGTATCGTTCATGATGTCATACACCATGGCATGCACCTGCTTGTGATCCAGGGCTTCGACGTTGATGCGACGCACATCGCCGTGTACACGGATCATGGGGGGCAATCCAGCTGATAGGTGGAGATCGGATGCCTTGTTTTTGACGCTAAACGCCAGCAGTTGGGTAATGTCCACAGATATCCCTTCGCGATGGAGCCAGTTTGGTACGCTTGGAGCATTATGACCACGATTGCAGAGAATCTCCACCAGGTGCGCGAACGCATTGCGCGCGCGTGCATCCAGAGTGGGCGCGACCCGCAGTCCGTGACCTTGTTGGCTGTTTCAAAGACGTTCGCAAGCGCTGCGGTCCGGGAAGCGTTTTCCGCAGGGCAGGCGGCTTTTGGGGAAAACTACATCCAAGAGGCGGTGGAAAAAATTCAAGCGCTGGAGCATCTGCACCTGCAGTGGCATTGCATTGGCCCCATTCAAAGTAACAAGACACGGTTGGTGGCCGAGCATTTTCAATGGGCGCATACCGTGGATCGACTCAAAATCGCCCAGCGTTTGAGTGATCAGCGACCCAAAGAATGTGCACCCTTGCAGGTGTGCGTTCAAGTCAACGTAGATGCCGGGGTCACCAAGTCAGGCGTTGCCCCTAGCGAGGCGTTGTCGTTAGCCCGGGCTGTCGCCGCGCTACCCGGACTACGCTTGCGCGGGTTCATGTGCATTCCGGAGCCTGCTACTAATTTTGTAGCTGCTTGCGCAATATTTGCAAAGGCTAAAGCCCTGTTTGATCAGTGTAATGACGCGGGTATGGAACTGGATACGCTGTCCATGGGCATGAGTGACGATCTGGAAGCAGCCATTGCTTCTGGATCGACACTGGTACGGGTCGGGCGCGCGGTTTTTGGCCAGCGCAGTTACGCTACTGTTGCGACCTGAGCCGCGGGCGGGCAACAAAAACCTCTGTCAGAGCGGGAAATTGTGCCTACTTCTTGGGAACGTTGATGGGTTTGATGCTGCCGCATTCGTTGCCGAGCCATCGGCCGCTGTTTTGCATTTCAATCTTTTCGGTCTGCCCCCGCACCGTAGAGGACGTGGTCATCTTTACCGAGTAGGACTCTGAGCCACTGAAGGTAATGGTGCCTTCGCCCGAGCTTGGCGGCTGCGTGCAGACAAACGAAAACTTCATGGTATTGCCCATGCGGGGACTTTGCGTATGGGTACAGTCTCCCTTGTGCGATGCCACATCGTTGCGATCAATCATTTCCTGGGTCAGACAAATCTTGATGGACATGCCTCCCCCGGGGCCGGTACCCATCTGAACGCCCTGTTTGGCCATCATGTCTTGCATCATTTTGCGTTGCTCGGGGGGCATTCCTTCCATGGCTTTGCGCGCCTCTGCCATGGCCTCGTTCATTTCCTTGGATCCCTGCATTTGGGAGCTGATTTCCCATAACCCTGGTTTGATCGATTGGCCGTAGGCTCCAATGGCACATACCGAGAGCGCCAGGCCGCAAAAGGCGCGCATTGCATTGTGCATCTTCATGCTTTTTCCCCGTAAAAGTAGGCATTTTGGCACCTGACCCAAGCAAACGGCAAACTTGTTGGCGCATTGCAACGCTGTCTATAGAATCGTCACTCAACATGAACGCCCCAACCCATTCGTCTGATCCCACGGCACCAGCGCGATTGCGCGTTGAATTGCCCATGGCCGTCTTGTTTGCTGATGTCGTGGGTAGCACCCGTTTGTACGAAACCTTTGGGGATGCCCAAGCCAAGCGGATGATCGATGAGTGCTTAATGGTGATGCAAGCGGTGGTGCGCCACTATGGCGGTCGGGTGGTGAAGACCATTGGTGATGAAATCATGGTTGTACTGCCCAGTGCCGATGCTGCGTGCCTAGCTGCGACCGATATCCACCACAAGATCATGGCTCTGCCGATGGTCGATGGTAGTAAGCGCAGCGTCCGCATTGGCTTTCACTTTGGGCCTGTCATTGAAGAGGCAGGCGATGTGTTTGGGGATACGGTGAATGTCGCTGCTCGCATGGCTTCATTGGCAAAGGGCCTTCAAATCATTACGACCGGGCAAACCGTGTCCTGTCTTTCTGCGATGTTGCAACAGTCCACACGGCCAATTGCTGCACTGTCCGTCAAGGGCAAAGGCGATGAAGTGGCGGTAGCCGAAGTGATTTGGCAAGGTGGCGAAGAGTTGACCATGTCGACCGCATCCATTGCCAGTCAGATCCGTGCGGCAACCTTGCACCTAGATTTGGAAGGTCGCCGTTGGACCCTGGAAGCCGCTCAAGGTCAACTTTTACTAGGACGTGATGCACAGTGCGATGTTGTATTGGCCGATCGCAATGCATCGCGCCAGCATGCGCGCATTGAGCGCCGACGCGACAAGTTCTTCTTGGTTGACCAAAGCACGAATGGAACTTTCGTTGCCTTTGCCAACGAACCGCAAATGACGTTGCGACGTGAAGAAGTCATGCTGCGTGGTAACGGCTGCATTGCTTTAGGTCATGCCATAGAGATCGGCGCCAGCGACTTGCTGTATTTCACCGTACGCGAGTAAACGCCCTCCCGGTGATTGCCCGATCTTAAGTAGCTGGCTTCCCGCTGAGCTTGCCACGATCCCCACTAGCCCCTTGCACGCCAGCAGGCGGCAATCGTGCCCATTTGCCAAGATCCGTCTCTGACATACAACTGGCAGCAAAGCGAGCTTGCACAGTAGTCCCATTTGCACCGGCCAGACTCAAGCATTTCTGTCCCAGTTTGGTGTTCAGGGGATCCAGCACTGCGAGGCCGATGATTTCGGGCGGATTCCCGTCGGCGAGTCGTAGCTGGTACGTGTCCGCTTCAGAACCTGGCTGCGCATCAATGACCGATCGCAATGAGCGCAGTTCACGCAGCAGCCATTGACTGTTAGCCCCGCCCGGCATTCCAGTGATCCGCAGAGTCATGTCTTGCGCTCCATAGGCAAAGTGCTCAAGAAAAAAGTTCTTGGAAAACTCATCGCCAACCAGGCGTCCAATTTCGGTTAGCGCTTGGTCCTCTGTCGCCCAGCTTTTTCCACTAGGCATCACGGTATTCAGATACACCTCTTCTCCGCTAGAGCGGTCGGTAGCCTTCACTGTCCATGAGGTCAGTGCAGTTTTTGTAATCGTTAAGCCAGATGTTGGAAGTGTGGCCGACAAGGTCTTGACTCTGACTTCGCCGTCAACTTGAAAGTCGGCTTGCGTCGTATTCGATGTGGCAGTGCCGTTGGTTGGGACCGACCAGACTCGGAATCCGAAGGACTTGATGCGATCCTTGAGAACATTTTCTGCCACCATGGAGCGCTCGGGTGGAAAAGGCTGGCTACTGTCAGCATTGCGAACGCTGATTCGAATCGCGACCTTTGGGTCCCCATTGGCTCGAATGAAGTCGATGCGCTCTTCTTTGGACAAACGGTTGAGCGACTTTTGGACGTCACGCACCTTGACTACAGCACGGGCTTCCGTTTGCATCAGCCCATCTTCTCCTGCTGTGGGCGGGCTTTCCTGAATGACGGTCTTGATGTAGCTGCCAGATTGCGCCAGCAACTTGCGCTCCAAAACCGCATAGTTCTTGGCAAGAGAATCTCGATCCACATACAACGCCACAGCCTTCTCCACCAACTGGCGCATGGCGTCGTCGCGTGAAGCTGCCTGCGCGGCTTCTGGACTGGAAAAACGCGCGTCTTGGGGATTGGATAGGCCCAGTGCGCTGATGACCAAGGTGCCGGGCTCTTGTTGGATCGGTTTGGACAAACCCGCCTGTGGCTCTTGTGGTCCTGATGACAATGCAGGTGAAGGCACGACGGTCGGCGCTGAGGTGGACGCTAACGGAATTGGTGTGGAAGATTGTCTTGCCTGGAACCATGCGCTGCCGGCACCAATTGCCGCAACCGCAATTCCTGCGGCAACAGCAACTGCCGGGAATCTCGCGCGAGATTTTTCTACAGGTGGTTGGATGCTTGCTGTTTTTGACGCGACCTCGTTGGCAGTGCTTTGAAAGCCTTGCGATGTTGCGGCACCGCTGGATGCGCCTAGCGGGCTGATCGAAGTTTGATCGGGGTCGACATTGGCAGACGCGACTTCCCGGACCGCCATGGCCTGAACGATCGCCGATGAAAACTCCGCTGCGCTTTGAAAGCGCTCCAGCGGGTTTTTCGCCATTGCTTTCTTGACGACCGGGTCAAAAGCTGCGGGTAATGACACGTTCAGCATCGACGGTGCCAAAGGCTCCTCGTGCAACACCTTGAACATGATGGTGGTGGCATTCCCCGTGAAAGGTTTCTCTCCTGTCAGAAACTGGTACAGAATGACTCCGCAAGAGAAGATGTCGCTGCGGGAATCCACCGGTTGTCCCATGAACTGTTCCGGTGACATGTACGCTGGTGTACCCAATACGGTTCCCACCTGGGTTAATTCCGACTTTTCAACGCGAGCTATGCCAAAGTCGGCAATCTTGATCTTTCCATTTTCGAGAACGATTAGATTGGCGGGCTTGATATCCCGATGGACAACACCGTGATGATGGGCATGCGCAAGCGCGTCCAGTATCTCACCCATCAGACGCTGAATATCCGGCAAGGAAAAACGTTCGTTGGCCTCGAAATAGTCTCGTAACTCCTTGCCCCGCACGAACTCCATGGCAATGTACGCGATGGGCTGCCGCGCTTGCAGCGCCGTTTCTCCAGCAACCATGGTGTGGTCGTCGTCCGCAACCTCTTCTCCATAGTCGTACACCGCAACAATGCCGGGATGATTGAGTCGCCCTGCGGCTTGCGCCTCACGTTTGAAGCGCGCCATCACCTGTGCAGCCTCGTCCCCTTTGAGCTGTTGAGGCAGAATCGTTTTGATGGCGACGGTGCGTTCAATCAGAGGGTCAAAACCCTCGTAAACCACGCCCATTGCGCCCTTTCCCAGCTCGCGGCGGATGGTGTATTTGCCCAGGCGAGAGATAGTGGTCATGTCGTAGAGGTGTTAGACATCAAGGCAAAATGCTCTCTTATCTGAAAGCGTGGGTAGGGTCCAGGCGAAGCGCTTATTTGTATTTGGAGTCGATGTCCCAAACCAACGTCTGGACTAGGCGCTGCACCATGGTGTCCAAACCTACGCCACCTTTGGCGGTTTCGGATACCCCCATCACGGAAGTGCCCGTCGCACCGACTTCCATCTTGAGATCCTTGTACCCTTGCGCAACCTGTTCCGTCGTGTTGGCGTCCATGATTTTGTACCGCATGCCGATCAGCCAGACACCCGTGGAATCCGCTGTTTGGACGGAGCCCGCCACGGTGCCTGCAGCGGAACCCGCCATGCTACCGCCGCCAAAAATCGAGATAAGGCTACCCACTGCGCGTCCATCAAAGCCTTTCTTGTTCTCGGCGATTTGCTCGGCCTTGAGAATATCGAACTTGACGACCCATTTCGTGGTCTTGAGCTTGCCCATTTGCATGGTTTTTCGCGCAGCTTGCGGATCCCCGAGGTTGTAGGCCAACGAAATTTCGTTGAGCAGCGGCGCAATGTTGGTGCGTTCCAGCACCGGGAAGTTAGCTTGCGAAAGCTCAAGCTCTGCAAAATCCGCAATATTGTTGGGGAGAAAACGCTGCGTGAAACTGGCGTTGTTGCTCTTGATCTCGCCAGGAATCACGATCAACGCTGGGCCTCTCTTGGCTTTGTTGACGTACGCAACTTCCTGATAGGCAGCTGCATCAGCCGCAGCATTGGCCTTATCCGAGGTGGAGGTCCCCGCCGTCGGCGATGGATTGCCAAAAGTGGGTTGTGCCAAAGCGGTTGTTGCCCACAGGGCAGCGAACAAGGTTACTGCCATCGCAGCCGGTCGAATCGTACGTACATGCATCGTCGTGCTCCCAGTTTATAAAACGAAAGAATCCGTCACCGGTAGGGTGGCGGGGTTTAACTACCCGCGGCGCGACAGTAGTCGCTATACAGTTGGGCAACCACCTCGTCCGCCTTCTCTTGAATCAAGGTTAAAGCCAAGCCGACTGTGTCCGGACCCGAGTAACTGGCATTGTCGGCACTGGTTTGTGACAACAACTTGCCTTTTGCATCTGTCAAAGAAAACTGCATGCGTACAGACACCTGGTTGACGCGTGCAATGGTGTTGTAGGCTGTCTGCGTGGAAATAAGTCCGCGTAAAACATAGTTGGCTGCGTGCTTCTTGGATGCAGCGAGCGCTCCATCGGGGTCGTTTCTGAAGTAAGCGTCTATTTCGGCTTGCGCAATCTGCGATCGGATTTGCGCTTGCGTAAAGGTCTTGAGGCCCAGCGCTTGCAATCGCCCGTTTAGAGCGTCGAAGTGCCCACCATATAGACTCTGAGAAGTCTGCAGCAACCCATTGCTGCTCTCTCCAATCAACACCATGATCTTTTGGTTCTTGATCTTGGCCTTGCAGGGACTCGCTAACAGCGCGTGCACACGGGCCTGCTGTTCGGCTTCGCGTGCCTTGTCGTTAGGATCTTCATTGGAAAACTTGAAACCCTGCGCCATGCTGGCGCCTGCCAAAAAGGCCAATGAAATCGTAACGGCAGATGCAAAGCGCATAAATCGGTTCCCGTCTGGATGGCCGGAGCATTATAGGAATGGACTGTTCCCATGCCAATTTCCTCGCTACCTTTTTGAAAGCGAACGTAGCCATTCTGGGGCAACAAAGGCAAAGTCGGAAATTAAATCGGCAGAACGCGCGAGTTCAATGGGAATCGTTGAATTCGTGATGCATACGAGCGGTGCGCGTCCGAATGCTCCGGCCACTGGCGCAGAAAGCGCTGCAGCCACCGCGCCTGGTCGTAGGCCACGGGCAGGGCATCGATGAAGGCGCCTGCCACCCGGGTGCCGTAGGCCACCG